>CAIVGD010000188.1 GCA_903905395.1 uncultured Verrucomicrobiota bacterium | reverse complement strand
GCGGGTGGTTACGTGCTCTCTTTCGACCGGAAAAGATAACCAAGAAAACCTGCGGCGGCCACTCCAAGCAATCCTTGCAGGATATCGGTCCACTGCAACCAGCGATCGGGCAGGATGTTTTGCACCGCCTCGATCCCAATCACCAAAGCCGCCACGGACAGCAAAACGTAAACAAGAAAGGGACGAAACGCCACAAGTGCGGCGATGGTTAGCAGAAAAAAGGCAAAAAAATTACGCCCCGCATCCGCCATATCCCCTCCTTGCGCCAACCAAGAGGGCAACAAGCCGGCGTCTCCCGGGTTGGGACTGGGTCGCAACCCGAAAAAAAGAATGACCCCAAGGAGTATAGCCAGCGGAAGATACCGGAGAATTTTCAATCGAGCGGAAGATAATTTGAAGGCCAGCCTCCGTCAATTCTCTCTTTTCCCAAAGATCCCATGCATAATTTAGGCGGGACTTCCGCATGCAGTTCGCTTCAAAATGTGAGCTTGTCTCTTCCTTCCATCCATCGAACCGAATACCCCAGAGAACTTCTCCTAAACCAGCTTTGGCAATCCGCGAACTTTCTCGCCAAAGCCCTCTTTCTTGCCCTCCTGACCCCGTGGATGCTTCACGTCTGGGGGCCTGAACAGTACGGCCTCTTTGCCCTCTCCAGTTCCCTTTTGGTTTCCCTCGCACTGTTGGATGGAGGGGTTCGGAATATGACCCGCGTCCGCTTGGCCCCTCTCTTGGCCGACGGCAGAACGATCGAGGCGAAGCATGTGCTCGCTCACAGTCTGCTCACATTTTTCTTTGTCTGCGCCCTCGCACTGGGGGTCGCACTCGCCCTCTGCCGGAATGGATTTTTAGAAGAACTCCTCCACCTTCCCGCCGGAGGTCAGCGAATGTTGCTGATCAGCGGAGCTCTTACCGCTCTCTGGATGGGTAGCGTCCTCGCCCTCGAACCCCTCGCCGCCTTGGGAAAACTCTCCGAGATTAAAGCGGCCAATACCCAAGGCATCCTCCTCGCTCTGCCTGCTTGCTCGGGAATTCTCGCCCTGGGCTTCGGTCCCATGGCCGTCATGGGGACCATGATTCTTTCTCTTCTGGCGCCGAATATTCTTCTTTTGGTGCGCCATAAGTTTTACCGGGGCGGAATCGCATTCCCACCGTGGACTCATGCTCCCCAGGCGGTGCATGAGACGTTACAGCGGGGTTTTCCCTACTACCTCACAACCATATCGTTGATCGCAAAAACCCACGGATTGACCTTCTGGGTCTCAGCCGTGGCTGGCCCCGCCGAAGCCGGCCTGTTTTATATCCTTTTACGACTCTCGGAAATGCTCAGCAATGTCGGCTCCACTTCGAGCGAAACTTCCGTGGCCACACTCGCCTCCGTGCCCGACGCAGAACGCCTCGCGATCTTTCATCAAGCCTGGAGATTGGTCGGACTGCTCTGCCTGCACGGGGCTTTGGCCCTGGCCTTGCTCGGCCCGGTTTTGTGGAAATGGTGGCTCCCGAATTTTTGTGCTCTGCCTCCCTGGATCTGGCCGACCTTGGCACTCTTCGGGCTGGCTGGGGCGTGGAGCCAGATGGCGATGAACTCCTCCATGGGAGTGGATCGTGTCAAGAGTGCGGCGGCAACGGGTTTGGCGGAGGCTACTCTCACGCTGTGCGGCGCAATCTGGGGATACAAAATCGCTGGATTCACCGGCCTGTTCTGCGGGGGAACCCTCGCATCACTTGCCACTATGTGGCAAAGCCGGCGGATCTGCCAAACCTTGCACAAATCCCTCTGTGGACTTTGGCTGGCTCCCCTGGCCTCCCTCATTCCCGGACTTTGCCTCTCCGCTGTTTTTTTTCTCCTAGCCCGAATATCCCATAGTCATTGGATTTGCCTTCTTTCCTTGCTAGTCCCAGCTCTGGCGATCGGCTCCCGATTACGGCAACTGGCCCTTTCCCGGAATGTGACATGAAACCCCGGAACCTCCGCATTCTTCTCGTCGTCGAACCTGGCTGGACCGGAGTCTTCCGCCATGTCGAAGGCTTGGCAGATTTTTTACACGAGTCCGGCCAGTCGGTCGCCCTCGCCTACTCTAATGTCCGTGGAAGTGATGGTCTGGAAGCTTTGGTCCGGCGGGTGATTTCCTGGGGCGGCCCAGTCCGCAATCTCCGGGTTTCCCACTCTCCAAGTCCATGGGATCTGCGTGCTCTCCTGCGGATCGCCTCGATCCAGCGCGAGTTTCAACCGGATGTCATTCACGGCCACAGTTCCAAGGCAGGAGCCCTCGTGCGTCTGCCTGCCCTGATTCGACCCTCGCGCGCCTCCCTTTTTTACACTCCCAACGCCTACTACGGAATGGCCCGTCAAGGCGGGATCGCAGAATGGTTTTTCACCTCGATCGAACGCCGATTGGCGAACGTGGGCGCCACGATCAACATATCCCAGGATGAAGCCACATTTGCCCGGGACATTCTGGGTTTGCGCCGGGAAAATCAGTTTATCATTCACAACCCGGCGAAGGTGGACTTTTTTCTGCCCGCGACATCGCAGGAAAAACGCGAATCCCGCCAAGCCCTTGGCATCCCGGAGGATTGCCTTGTACTGGGAACCGCTGGACGGATCTCCTTTGAAAAAGATCCCGAAACTCTGTTCCGGGCCTTGGCTCCCCTCTTCCGCGCACATCCCCGGCTTCGCCTCCTTCACATGATTTCCGGAAAACCTGATACCAAACTGGCTCGTTTGGCTAAATCCCTTGGAGTGGAGGACAAAATTCAACCCTTGCCCTATCAGGAAGATCTCCGCGCCGCCTATCACGCGCTGGACGGATTCGTCATGACTTCACGCTACGAGGCCGGATGGCCCATTGTGATTCTGGAAGCCCTCTCCTGCGGATTGCCGATTGTGTCCAGTACCGGACCGGGGATGAGCGATATCGGCCACGCCGGATTGAGCCACTGCTGGACGGCGGGCGTGGAGGACGTCCCGGGCTTCACACGGGCGTTGCAAGATTGGCTGGAAGATCTGCCTCGGCATCGCCCCAGCAATCACCGGGAAGTGGCTGTCGGGCGTTTCAGCCCGTCAAAATGCCTGGGTGCGGTTCTGGCCGCCTACCGCCACCGGGTCCTTCCGCCCCAGAAACGAGCCTAGGCTTTTTGTTGTTTTTTTCGCGTCCCCCAACTCTTGCCCGGAGGACAGTCCCGCAAGACCACCCCGTGGATGATCCATTTGTTTTCCTCGACCAAGCGGATCGTTTTCTGGGCATCCGTGATGCGGGTTATCCCGTACCCGGCGGTAAGGATCACCCTCCGGTCAACGGGAAGGGTGCGGATCAGCTCGCTGGAATGTAAAAGACTGGGGGCATCGATGAGGATAAAATCCCAATTTGTCCCCTCCTCCGCAAAAGCCTGGGCCATGGGTCGGCGGGAGAGCAATTCACGAAAGCCCTGCGCTGGCCCGCTGGGGGCAATCAAGGCCAACTCCCGCACCACGGAATAGGAAACGGAATCGGACATCGGCAAATCACCGTCGAGAAAGTTCCGAAGACCATCCCTGGAGGGTATGCCTAGAATTTTTTCCTGCAGAGGATTCTCCAGATTCAGGTCCACGACGAGGACCTTCTTGTTGGCCTCCACCAGTTGCACCGCCAG
>CAIVGD010000187.1 GCA_903905395.1 uncultured Verrucomicrobiota bacterium | reverse complement strand
CGGCGAAGGGGAATGTGCGTCTTTACATGTTAGGCCAGATTTATCGCGGAGATTTGCTGACCTATAATTTTCGCACGAAGAAAATGCTCTCGGAAAAGTTTCGTTTTCTAGATGGCAAAATAATGGTGGACGGGGAAACGATCAACACCCCGGAGCTCGGGCACTACGAGATCGGAGATGGCGCTTACTCCACGGATAATCGGGAGACGCCGGGCTGGAAGACCAAGGCATCCTCGGTCAGTCTGTATTCTGGCGACAAGACGGTGGTCGAGAACTCGGTGGGTTATTTCGGCGATGTGCCATTTTTCTATTTTCCCTGCCTCGTCAACTACGAGCGGGACACCAGCTCCTCGGTGGATATTACATTCGGGACGGTCACCCGGCTTGGGACTTACGTCATCGGCACGTACCGATTTGCCCTGACCGACAAACTGAAGGGGGAGCTTAACGTGGGGAATTATGGCCGGCGGGGTTGGGCGGGAGGGGCGGCGGCAACTTACATCACCCCATCAAAAAACTCCGATCACCCTGTGACCGAAGTTGCCCTGCGCGGATGGTATATTAACGACCGCGGCTACCGGATTTATGATGGCAATATCGAACGCCCGGCAGCTACGACTCCTCCACGTGGCCGATACTGGTTTCCCTACAAGCACAACACGACGATCCTCAAGGGGGGCAACCCGGTGGATGCAGACCGCGCTCCAGCCTTTGATACGCCTGCGCTGACTTCCCGCTCGCAGATCAATGTTTTGAGCGATGCCTACGTCACCCAAGATTTCTTTGCCGATCAATACATCAAAGACCAGCAACCGAATACTTACATGGATGCGATGTATCAGGATCCTAATTTTACGGTGACGGCCAACGCCCGGACCCAGATCAACAACCTCTTTCAAACCCAGCAGCAAAAACCATCCGCGAAGATCGAGTTCAAACGGCAGTTCATTCCCGGAACATACGATGAGGACGAACTGCTCAAGGATCCCACCGCCAATCCTGGGTTGGCGTACGAGGGGGAATCCAGCGTCGGCTACCTAGGCACGCAGTGGAATCAGGTTTCCAATCTAATCGATTACACCGCAATCCGGTATGACACCTTCCATCAGTTTCTTTACCCTCGGCAGTATTTCGACTGGCTGAACCTGACCCCACGTGCGGGAATTCGGGGGACTGTTTACACGCGGAGCAACCTAGCTCCGGGAGGCGTGGTGCAAAATACTTCGACGATTTCGCCGACAACTCCTGCTCTCAATAATCAACCCCTCGCGGACACTTCGCTCTTTCGTTATGTATTTAATTTTGGGGTCGATGCTTCCACCAAGGCCTACGCCACTTGGACCGATATCAAGAACAAGGCTTGGGCCATCGACGGAATCCGGCATGTCTTCGAACCCTTCATCCAGGCCAGCTACATTCCACAGCCCAATGTTCGCCCCAGCGAGTTTGCCGGTTTTGACAACCGCGTGAACACCACGGAGGCGCAATCCCTCAATTCCTCTCTCTACAACTCGATCGATTCGATCGACAAATTGTTGATCATTCGCCCCGGTATGATGAATCGGATAATGACCAAGCGGGATGGGGCGCCATATGAGTTGGCAAACTGGAAGATTTACACCGACTACCAACCGATTCGCCCGGAACTGACCAGCTTGAACTTTACCAGCGTGCAGGTTCCAGAAACTGTGCCTTCCTCTTTGCCTGAACTTTATAATGTCCTCAATGTCATGCCGGTGCCCTGGTGGACGGCTACGGTGGGTGCGACCACCTCCATCAGCAGTGAGGGGTTCAACTCGCTCAACCTCGGAAGCACGTGGCAGGTGATGCCAGCTCTGCAAATAGGCGGCGGTTACTCCTATCTGGAGCAATTTTCCTACCTCGACGCTCTGAATAACCAGGTTCTGAACAACACCCAGACCAGTTTGGTCAACGGTTTGGCCAGCTACCGGCTGAACGAGAGCTGGTTGGTCAATGGTGGGGTTACTTATTCCCTCAACCCCAGCTTTATCCAAGGAGTTAACTTTGGTCTTTATCGCGATATCGGCGCTTGGATCATTGGCGTCACCGTGGGTCAAAGAAACAATCGGGGCTCGCAATCCGAATCGATCGCTTTGGCCACGCTTACGTTAAAAGCTTTCCCCGAGATGCCGCTGGGCTTCAACCAGAGTCCCACAAGTTCGGGGGTGGGGATGGGCGGATATCAACAAAGTGCTTCCACGGGTAGCAGTTCACAGTAGCGGCAACGGAATCGCCCACCTAAGATTTGTCTTCCATGAAAATATCCATTATCGGTTCGGGTTATGTCGGTCTCGTCACGGGCACTTGTCTGGCGGAGGTGGGGCACACCGTCGTCTGCGTGGATAACAATCAGACCAAGGTGAAGGAACTGCAGGCGGGTCACATTCCGATTTACGAGCCCGGCCTCGAGGAACTCGTCCGGCGGAACGTTCAATTGAAACGCCTATCCTTCACTGCTTCGACAAAAGAGGCTGTGGCAAATTCAGAGGTGGTCTTCATCGCCGTGCCCACGCCTCCGCAGGATGACGGCTCGGTGGATCTCAGTTATGTGGAAACGGTCGCACGGGAGATCGCCGAAGCCCTTCCAGCCTACCGGATCGTGGTTGATAAAAGCACCGTGCCGGTAAAAACCGGCGAGAAGGTGGCCGAGACAATCCGCCGGTACGGACCGAAAGGAATCGAGTTTGATGTGGTCAGCAATCCGGAATTTCTTCGCGAAGGCAGTGCGGTGGCTGATTTGCAAAAGCCAGACCGCATCGTCATTGGGGTGACTTCCGAGCGGCCGGTAGCGGCGATGAAGGCCGTGTATGAACCTTTCAAAGCCCCGATCATGATCACCGACCTCAACAGCGCGGAGCTGATCAAACACGCGGCGAACAGTTTCCTAGCCCTCAAGATCACCTACATCAACCTCGTGGCGGCTGTCTGCGAAGCGGGCGGGGCGGATGTCACCCAGGTGGCCGAAGGGATGGGGGCGGATGCGCGAATCGGTAGGGCCTTTCTCAACGCAGGAATCGGGTACGGTGGTTCCTGTTTTCCCAAGGATGTCAGCGCCTTCATCCGAATTGCGGAGGAGCTCGGAGTGAAATTCGATCTGATGCGGGAGGTGGAAAAGATCAACGCCTCTCTCCCGGAAATGTTTCTCAAGAAAATCAGGGCTTCTCTCTGGACTATGAGGGATAAAAAAATAGGTCAGTTGGGCCTGGCTTTTAAGGGGAACACCGACGATGTGCGCTGCAGTGTGGCGATCGAACTCGTCCGGCGGATGGCCGCAGAAGGCGCGATCATCCGTTGTCATGACCCCAAGGGAGGGGAAAAGGCCCGGGGGCTTATTCCAAAAAATGTGGAAATTGTGGCCGATCCCCACCAAGTTGCGGAAGGTGCGGATGGGCTTATCGTGGCGACCGAGTGGCCGGAGTACCGACTCCTGGACTGGAGCAAGATCAAAGCATCCATGCGGACCCCGCGAATCTTTGATGGAAGAAATCTACTCAACCCGGCTGAGATGAAGTCGCTGGGTTTCGAGTATACCAGCGTGGGGCGGTGAAGCCCACTGTCACCATCGTGCTGGGTCTCCAGTGGGGAGACGAAGGGAAGGGCAAGATCCTCGACGTCATGGCCGCCGAGGCGGACTGGGTCTTGCGGGCCCAAGGAGGGAATAACGCCGGACACACGGTGGAGATTGGTCAGGAAAAGTTTGTTCTTCATCTCGTGCCCTCCGGGATTCTGCGTTCCAAAGTTTCCTGCTTGATTGCCAGCGGGGCGGTGGTGGATCCGGCAGGGCTGGTGAAAGAGATCAAGGGACTGACCCGCCGGGGAATTCGCACCCGGGGGCGTCTGCATCTGGCAGCGCAAGCCCATCTGGTTCTGCCCCATCATCGCGCAGTGGATCAGGGATCCGAACGTCGGCGCGGGATTGGAAAAATCGGAACCACCGGACGTGGAATCGGCCCGGCCTACTCCGACAAAGCGGCCCGGGTGGGTCTGCGGGCGGGGGATCTGGCTCTTCCTTCCCGGGAACTTGCCCGGCGCATCCGTGAGCGGGTGCGTGTGCATAATCGGGACGCGCGGAATCAGGGTTGGAATAAAATTTCGGCCACGGCAAGCATTCGGGAAATACGCCAAGCCGCTCGTTTTCTGCGTCCGTATCTCTCCGACGGGGTGACTCTGGCCCATCGCGCCGTGGCCACCGGCCAGCGGATTCTCATCGAGGGAGCTCAGGGAACATTTCTGGACGTCGATCACGGGACCTATCCTTTTGTAACCAGTTCGCACTGCACGGCTGGGGGTGCCTGCACAGGGACCGGAGTTCCGCCGACGGCGATTCATCGCGTGGTGGGAGTTCTCAAAGCCTATACCACCCGCGTAGGAGGCGGTCCGTTTGTCACCGAGGACGGCACCTTGGGGCATATGCTGCACGGGATGGGTCGCGAATTCGGCTCGACCACTGGCCGGGCCCGGCGTTGCGGTTGGTTCGATGCCGTGCTCGTGCGGAGGGCCGTCCAGCTCAACGGCGTGACTGAGATGGCGATCACCAATCTGGACGGTTTAGACGGTTTGGAAAAAATCCCAGTCTGCGTGGGCTACCGCCTTCTTGGAAAAATTTTTAAAGAGCCGCCGGTCGATGCCTCCGATTGGGCAGAGTGCCGACCGGTGTACCGCGTGTTCGAAGGTTGGTGCCAGCCCACCACGAAAGCCCGGCACTGGATGGAATTACCCAGAAAGGCGCGGGCCTACCTCTCTGCAATTGCGGACTTGGTGCGAGCCCCGCTCGGCTTGATCTCCGTGGGAGCAGGACGCGACCAGACTTTCCGGCATGGCTAAGAAATCTGCCATCCCCCAGATTCCCCGTCACGTGGCCATCATCATGGACGGCAACGGTCGTTGGGCCCATCAGCATCATCTGCCTCGTCTGAGCGGGCACGAAGCGGGGCGTAAATCAGTCAAGGAAGTCGCTCAGGCCGCCATCCACCACGGCGTCCGTTACCTCACGCTCTACGCTTTTTCGGTGGAAAATTGGCAACGGCCTCGCGACGAGGTTCAAGGACTGATGAGTTTGCTTCGCGGGGTGATCCGGGAGGAGTTGAATGAGATGGGGCGGGAGGGCATCCGCCTGCGCACGATCGGGCGACGGCAAGACCTGCCCGATGTTGTCCGGGAAGAGCTGGAAGCTGCGATTGAAAAGACAAAGGGAAACACCAAGCTCGATCTGATTCTTGCCCTCAGTTATGGCTCCCGCGTGGAAATCACCGAGGCCATCCAGTCCATAGCCAACGAAGTGAAGGCCGGCCGACTGGATCCCGAACAAATCAAGGAGGAGACCGTCACGGCGCACCTCTACACCCGGGATATCCCCGACCCCGACCTGCTCATCCGCACCAGCGGGGAGATGCGGATCAGCAATTTCATGTTGTGGCAGATTTCCTACGCCGAAATCTATGTCACCCCGGTCCTCTGGCCGGATTTCGGGAAAGAGGAGTTTGCCAAGGCACTGGCGGATTACGCCGGGCGGGATCGCCGGTTCGGAGGGATCTGACGATGTTGGGTTGGCGTCTCCTTTCCTCGCTGCTTCTTTGGGGAATCATTCTCACTTTGGTGACCCTACATTATACGAACGGGGTCTTTCTTCTCATCGCCATCGTGGGATTAGCGGCCCAAAGGGAGTTCTATCTTTCCCAGCGGACCGCCGGCCGCACCGTCTTTTT
>CAIVGD010000186.1 GCA_903905395.1 uncultured Verrucomicrobiota bacterium | reverse complement strand
GTTCAAAGTAAAAACACTTTGCCCAGCAATGACTTAGGACATAAAACAGGATATTTTAAGGTTTAAAGAGGGGGATGGGGTGAAAAAGGGCTAAAAAGGATTAAAAAAGATTCTGATTGAGAACGGCATTTACATCTTTTTTGATCTGTTCAGCAAGGGCCTTCGAGTCGGGAAATTTTTGTTCGGATCGGATCTGGCGGTGAAACTCGAGGTCGATTTCCCGATTGAGGAGGTCTCCAGAAAATCCGGGGAGATGGGCTTCGATTTTGCGGACATGGCCATCAAAGGTCGGGCCTGTGCCCAAGTTGATTGCCGCTGAAAAGTTTTGGGTGTCTGAGAGGATGGCGCGTCCCGCATAAACGCCATCGGGCGGCAGGCGCTCGTCCTCCGTTTTTAGATTGGCGGTGGGAAAACCGAGCCCGCGCCCGCGTCCCTCGCCGGGCACCACCTTGCCAAGAATGGTGAAGGGCCGACCCAGCATGGCTGAGACCTCGTGGAGTTTTCCCTGGCGAATGGCGGAGCGAATCCGACTGCTGCTGATCGGTTCCCCCTCGTGCAGAACCGGAGAAGGGTTGTCCAAGGTGACTCCGCGTGTCTGGCACCAGGTGGAGAGCAATTTCACATTGCCGGACCGGTTGCGGCCGAATCGCCAGTTGGGTCCTACGGAAACCGTTTGCAGAGCGGGAAAGGCGGCGGCGAGCTCCTCGAGAAACGCGACGGGCTCCTGCTGGGAGCGGGCGTGATCGAACGGGAGGGCCACGGTGAGGCCGATGCCCCAACGCTGGAGCACTCGGATTTTGTGGGGCAGGCCGGTGATCAATGAGGGATGCTTTTCGGGGTGAAGCACGGAGAGGGGATGATCGCGGAAGGTGAGGACGGCAGTGGCGACTGGCGGATGGGGGAGGTTGTTCCCGAGTATGACACGCCGGTGCCCGAGGTGAAGTCCGTCGAAAAATCCGATGGCGAGGTGCCGGATCGGTTCTCCCTGCGGGGAGGGAGTCAGCGAATCGGCCAAGTTCACGTGCGGCGGATGCGGGAAATTTCCGGCAGGGAGATCAAATGGCGCGCGAGGTAATCGACTCCCTCGGCCGTTTCCAGATCGGCCCAGCGGATCGCCTTCAAAAGCTCAAAGTTTCCCGAGCGGGTTCGGATGAGGGCGGACATGTGTCCTCCGCAGCCCAGGAGATTCCCGAGATCGTGGCAGTAGGTGCGGACGTAGAAACCCTTCGTGCAGTGAATGCGGAACCGCACGCAGGGCAGGGCGATTTCCAGAATTTCGCATTTGTCGATGCGGACGCGGCGGGGAGGCCGATCGACCGTCTTGCCCTCGCGGGCGAGTTTGTAGAGGGGAACCCCGTCCCTTTTGATGGCGGAAACCATCGGGGGAATTTGTTCAAACTCCCCGGTGAACTTTTTGAAGGCGGCCTCGATCGTGGCGCGATCCAAGTCGGGCACCGGTTTGGTTTCGAGGACTTTTCCCTGGGCGTCCTGCGTGTCGGTGGATTCGCCTAACTTGAGAGTGCCTTCGTACTCCTTGTCTTCGGTCATGAGTAGGTCTTGGACGCGGGTGGCTCGTCCGACTACGAGCATGAGGAGTCCGGTGGCGATGGGATCGAGTGTCCCGCAGTGACCGACCTTGCGCTGATTAAAACGCCGGCGTACGAAATCCACGATATCGTGGGAAGTTTTGCCGGGGGGCTTATCGACCAAGAGCAGGCCGTCGAGTTGTGGAATCATATGGATTGGGGTGGAACCAAAGAGGATTGAGGATTGTTGGATAGAATCATTGAAATGACAAGTAGGCTATTTGATGGGGAAGGGGGGGGGATAGAGATTTTTGATTCTTGATTTTGAATTTTTTCCAGCGGTCGCGGGACGCAGACGCGCCGTTGGCGCAGGGGAACCGTGAACAAATGTAGGGCGCCCGTTCGTGGGCGCCGTCGGGATCTGTTCGTGGTGAAAGGGCAGGCTAGGAAGCAAGTGCCTTGGAAATGGCCGCTAGGACAAGATCGTGATTTTTTTCGGCATCCTTGGCGAAGCGGACTCCAGCGGCCGCTTTGTGCCCGCCTCCACCAAAGGATGAGGCGATGGCATTCACATCAACATTGCCTTTGCTTCGTAAACTAACTCTCAACCCTCCATCTTGGGTGAACTCAAAGAGAGAACCTACCTCAACTCCTTGAATAGAAATAACTTCCTCTATAATTCCCTCGGTATCCTCACCATTAGCACCGCTTTTCTTATAAAAATCGGGCAAAATCGTCAAAAAAGCAGACTTTTTATTATCCTTTAATGATAAAGTAGAGGCAACAAGGCGTTTGAGGGCGTGTCTTTCGTGGGTAATGGAGAGATAGCACTGTTTGGCGATTTCGGATGGGTCGGCTCCGAGTTCAACAAGTTTTGCGGCGGCTTGGAGGGTTTTGGCATTGGTTCCCCGGTACCGAAAGGATCCTGTGTCGGTGGAGATACCGGTGTAGAGGCAGGTGGCGGCGGCGGGCGTAATTTTCCACCCGGCGATTTCGAAAATTTGGAAAAGGACGCCGGCTGTGGCGGGAATTTCAGAGACGATCAGATTCAGTGTCCCATAGCCCAGATTGCTGACGTGATGATCGATGACGATGTCGATAGGGCGCGTCCATGAAGTGGTTTTCTGGCCGAGCCGTTCCCGGGTGGATGTGTCGAGCCCGATGAGACAGTCGGTGTTTTCCGGAAGAGAAGACGGGAGATTCTGCACCAGATCGGAACCCGGCAGAAAGCGGTACATCGGAATCATCCCGCCTTCCACATAGAGCTGAGGTTGAGCTCCGCGTTCCCGCAGAGTGTGGCCCAGCCCGAGGAGGCTCCCGTAGGCATCTCCGTCGGGGCGAAGGTGAGTGAGGATGACCGGATGTTGAGCGGAGCCCAGTTGGGTTATGATTTTTTGAATGATGGCAACGTCCACAGGGGATTATCTTAAAAAGTCGAAGGGGGAAAGTCGAGGTATGTCACGAGACACTTGCGGGCACGCAGGGCGGAGCCTAAAGTTAATCATGAAGAGTTTAATCCGTTGGCTCGTCTTGGAGAATGGTCGGGATCCGACCCGGGGCGAAGTTTCCTGATCTCGCCCCGCAGACACGACTCATGACCCTGCGGGATTTTCTTAAGCTGACTGCACCCGCAAAGGGAGCTGTGCGTGCTCAGCTCGTTTCACGGCGCGAACAAACCGCCCGCAACGGAAAGCCTTTTCTCCGCGTGGAATTGGCGGATGAGACGGACCGGGTTGGTTTGAATCTATTCTCGGGATCCCCTGCGTATTCATATTTCACCTCGGCCGAACCCAGGGAGTGCCTCGAGCTGACCGGGTTTTTTGGACCTAGCGAGTACGGGCCCAACGTGGATGGACCTTCGGCGCGGAAGTTACAACCGGCCGAGGAAGAGGAGTTTTTTTTAGGTGGGAAAGAACGGCGGGCTCAACTGGAAAAATATGGGGAGGAGTGTCGGGCGGTGGCCCAGGGGATGAAGGATCCGCGATTGCGCTGGATCTGCACGCGGGCGTTCGAGAAATATCAGGAGAAATGGAAGCGGGCGGCTGCGGCGCGAAGGAATCATCATGCGCGGCGGGGTGGCTTGCTCGATCACACCGCTCAGATGCTGAGGGTGGCTAGGGCGCTGGCTCCGCTTTACCCGGAGGTGGATGGGGATCTGCTTTGTGCTGGGGTGATTTTACACGACATCGGAAAACTTTGGGAAAATGACACTGGCGAGAAGGGATTCGGTTCCGTGCCGAGCCGGCGCGGCGAGATGTTGGGTCACATTTCCCTGGGGATCGAGGTGGCGAACACCCTGTGGCGTGAGGGGGAGGCGGCGGAGGGGAAATCGTGGGAGGATCTGAAGCCCCCTGCGGAGGAGTTGAGAGATCATCTCCTTCATCTCATCGCCGCCCATCATGGCACGAAGGAGTTTGGTTCACCGGTGGCTCCACGCACCCCGGAGGCGTTTTTACTGCATCACATCGACAACATCGACGCGAAGATGGAGATGCTCCGTCTCTCCTACGCGCGTGGCAAAGAGGAGGGTTCTGGTTTGTTGGAGGCCCACCGACCATTGGACGGACCCCTTCCTTGGCCGATCAGTGGGAGGGTGTTCGAGCCTGGGAAGTTTTCACAGATCAATCCGGATAGCCAATCGATGGATGAAAAAACCAACTGAGGTGACTTTCTCCACACTTCGAGCTCTTTCTTTTTTTGGGTTGGCTTTAGGGTCTTCGGCTATGGGGTATGACCGAGCCTATCCGATGACGGAGGCGGGGATTTGCGAAATCAAGATCCTTCCGGAAGGGACAATTCTCCAGAGCCGATCTTCCGGGGATTATTTTTCGGAGGACAACGGGCTCTTTAGGCGTCTTTTTAAAACCATTCAAGAAAACCGCGTTCCCATGAGCACACCGGTGGAGGCGGGGATTCGTCCCGGCACGATGGTGTTCTATCTCGATGCAGATTCGGCCAAGAGGGAGGATTTGAAAATGGTGGATGGGGTGACAAAAACAAGCGTACCGGAACGGAGGGTGGCCTCGATCGGCATCCGGGGCGGCTACTCGAAGAAAAACTTTGAGGAACATGTCGTCAAGTTGAGGGATTGGTTGGGAACCAAACCGGGTTGGAAAGCGAATGGGGAACCTTACGCAGTGTACTGGAACAGTCCGTTCACCATCTGGTTTTTAAAGAGGTCCGAAGTACATATTCCCGTGCGGCACGACATGGAGCGCTAGGGGTTAAGAGAGTGCGAAGGTGGACGCCGCCGCCAGTTGAAGTTTAAGATTAAGTTGAAGTCAGAAGGGAGGCGGAGGACCGCCAGGAGAAGATAGGAGATGGAAGATGGGGAATGTCGAATTTTGGATGCTGGATTTTTGATTGGGAGAGGGGATTTCGGGGTTCGAAGTTAAGGTAGAAGCGGCATCTCCGAGGCCGCCTAGCTGACAGGTTCAAATTACAAAACAAATGTAGGGTGCCCGTTCGTGGGCGCCGCCTGGATGTGCCGCTTTCGCGACTCTTGTTAGGAAGAGCGGCGAGGGATAGGGTAATCGGGACTCTATGATTATTGTGCTTCGCCCAAAGACGGATGACCCACGCATCGCGCAGGTGGAGGCTGAGGTGCGTAAACTTGGTTATGAACCACGGGTGATTCGAGGCGAGATTCAGACCGTGATCGCGGCGATAGGGGATGAGCGTGGACACACTTCACTCGAGTCGCTTGCCACGTGGCCTCAGGTGGAATCGGTCCTCCCTGTCCAACGTCGTTATAAACTGGTCTCCCGGGAGTTTAAGCCGCAAGATTCTGTGCTTGACTTGGGTAAGGGTGTTAAGATCGGAGGCAGGAAGATCGTGGTCATGGCAGGCCCTTGCGCAATAGAGGATATCGCTACGCTGCATGAGATC
>CAIVGD010000185.1 GCA_903905395.1 uncultured Verrucomicrobiota bacterium | reverse complement strand
AGTGGGGGGGTAGCAGGGGGTTCTGCCTATGATCCGGGCACGGCGGAGGAGGATTCGACAACGTGGGGTGGGGGGCTCGGATTTTTCAACGACAGAGAGAAGCCAGGAGCGGGGAGGGTCGGATTCGTTTTTGCCGATGATGCGGAGCGCTTTCCGGGTAAGGAAGGGAGCGAGGAACTCGGGAGATTCTCGGCTTGGGCGCGGAGCGATTTTACGACATTCTGTGAGGATGGCGGTCAAGTTAACGGGGCATCAGATTGATGTCGTTCTATCCACTTTGGATGGGTGGACACAGGCGGGGGGGAGTATCAAGCGGGAGTACGAGTTTACCGATTTTATTTCGGCGGCGATGTTTGTAGCGGGAGTGAGCCTTGAGGCGGAAAAGATGAATCATCACCCCAACCTTTGCCACAGTGGCGTCACAGTGAAGGTGGAGTTGACGACTAAGGATGTGGGTGGGATCAGCGAGCTGGATCTACGATTGGCCAAGAAGATGGATGGCAGGGCACGGCAGCTCATCGAGAAGGTCTGACGCAGATGGCCAAGAAAGCGCTCATCACGGGGATCACGGGTCAGGACGGATCTTATTTGGCCGAGCTCCTCCTGCAAAAAGGGTATGAGGTGCATGGAATCATCCGGAGATCGTCCAGCTTTAACACCGAGCGGTTAGACTTCATTTACAAGGACCGGCATGAGAAGGGGGCGAAGATTTTTTTACATTACGGGGATCTGAGCGATCCGAGTTCGATGATCAATATTCTGGGGGAGACGCAACCGGAGGAGATTTATAATTTAGCGGCTCAGAGTCATGTGCGGGTGAGTTTTGACATTCCGGAGTACACTGGCGATGTGACGGGGTTGGGCACGATCCGGTTGCTCGATGCGATGCGGCAGGTGACTCCGAAGGCGCGATTTTATCAGGCATCGAGTTCGGAGATGTACGGGTTGGTGCAGGAGGTTCCGCAGAAGGAGAGCACGCCGTTTTATCCGCGCAGTCCGTATGCGGCGGCGAAGGTGTATTCCTACTGGATCACGGTGAACTACCGGGAGAGCTACGGGTTGCATGCCTCGAATGGGATTTTGTTTAATCACGAGAGTCCGCGGAGAGGGGAGACGTTTGTGACGCGGAAGATCACGCGTGCGGTGGCTCGGATTCATGCGGGTCTGCAGGACAAGGTATTTTTGGGGAATTTGGAATCGAAACGGGATTGGGGATATGCGCCGGAGTATGTCGAAGGGATGTGGCGGATGTTGCAACAGGAGAAGCCGGACGATTACGTGATCGCGACTGGGGAGACCCACAGCGTGCAGGAGTTTGTCGAGGTGGCCTTTGCGCGGGCGAAGTTGGATTGGAAAAAGCACGTGGCTTTCGATGAGCGGTATCTGCGACCTGCCGAGGTGGACTTGCTAATCGGGGATGCCACGAAGGCGAAGGTGAAGCTTGGGTGGGAGCCGAAGGTGAAGTTCAAGGAGCTGACGGAGATCATGGTGGATGCGGATATCCAGCAGTTGGCGGAAGAGCGGGCGGGCAAGCGGATCCGGGATTAACGATGAAGATTTTTGTGGCCGGTCACCGCGGGATGGTGGGATCGGCGGTGGTACGGGCTCTGCAAAAGGGGGGCGGGATGGAAATTTTGACTCGGACGCGGGCGGAGTTGGATCTGACGGATACGGGGGCGGTGGCGAAGTGGTTTGCCAAAGAGAAACCGGAGCAGGTGATAGATGCGGCGGCGCGGGTGGGCGGGATTATGGAGAACGCGCGCCGGCCGGTGGAGTTTCTGATAGAGAATCTGCGGATTCAGAACAATGTGATGGAATCGGCCTTCCAAAACGGATGTCAAAAGTTTCTTTTTCTGGGGAGTTCCTGCATTTACCCGAAGCATGCGGCGCAACCGATCCGGGAGGATTCGTTGATGAGCGGTCCGTTGGAGCCGACGAACGATGCGTATGCTTTGGCTAAAATTGCGGGTGTGAGATTGGCGCAGGCGTTCAGGGATGAGTACGGGAAGAGTGCGATTTCGGCGATGCCGACGAATTTGTATGGTCCGGGGGATAATTTTGATCCGGAGAGTTCCCATGCGCTGCCGGGAATGATTACAAAGTTTCATCGGGCGAAAGGCAAAGGGGAGAAAGAGGTGGTTTTGTGGGGGACTGGGTCGCCGAAGCGGGAGTGGCTGTACGTGGAGGATTTGGCTGGGGGTTTGCTGATGTTGATGGAGAAGTATGACGGAAGGGAGATTGTGAATGTGGGGGTGGGGGAAGATCAGACGATCAAGGAGTTGGCGGAGAAGGTGCAGAAAGCGGTGGGATTTGCGGGGAAGATCAGATGGGATACGAGCAAGCCGGATGGAACGCCGAGGAAGCTTTTGGATGTGACGAAGATTCACGGATTGGGATGGAAGCCGAGTACCTCGATCGAGGAGGGGATTGCCTCAACGTACGATTGGTTTTTAAAGAACGCGCCTGAAGCGAAGGGGTAAGTCCTGCCAGCAGAGGCAAGGCTGATCAGGTTGAGCGCACCTGAGTGGAGGAATTGCGTGAGTGTTTCTGTGAATTATTAGGTCAATAGAGTGGAGAATGAAGATTGCGGAGTGGGCTGGGATTGCGGATCGTTTCGGAATGTCGGAAGTTGTGATTCTACAGCACCAAGCGGGGGAGGGTCCGGGGACTCTGGAGAAGGAACTTCTATCGGCGGGCCATAAGGTGAGGATCGTGCGGATCGATCAAGGGGACAAAGTGCCTACGGAGCCGGGAAGCACCTCTGGGATTGTGGTGATGGGAGGGACTATGGGGGTTAGGGATCAGGAGAAACTTCACCATCTCCGAGAGGAGATCGCACTACTGAAGCAGTTTTTGAAAGCTGAGAAGCCGGTTATGGGAATCTGTCTGGGAGCTCAACTGCTGGCGGCGGCGTTGGGGGGGGATGTGAACCCGGGCGAGAAGGAGATCGGCTGGTTTCCGGTGCGGAAGTTGCCGGATGCGTTCAAGGATCCGGTGCTCCGGAGGTTGCCTGAGATTTTTCCGGCTTTGATGTGGCATGGGGATCATTTCTCGTTACCCCAAGGGGCGGTGCACCTCCTGAGCACGGAAAAATGTGCCTGTGCGGGATTTCGACATGGGAAGAAGGCGTATGGTCTGGTGCCCCATCTGGAGATGACGGCGGCGATGGTGGACGAGATGGTAGCGGGATCGCGCAAGGAGTTGGCGGCGGCGGGGGTGGAAGTGGCAGGCATTTTAGAGGATACGTCGGAACATGCGGAGCCGGTGGAGGAGTTGGCGCGGGTGATGTGGCGGGCGTGGGCCTCGTTGTTGGTTTAAGTTGATCCTACCCTGCTCAGTTTTGGCGGGGCCTTTTGATTTGGGATTGGAGATGGGGAGGAGAGGACGAAGTTTGCCTTTGCTTTCCAGACTCGGGTAGTATGGATGCCTGATGAATGGTTCTGGCAAAGCAGCAGCGGCAATTCTGGGCCTTGCCCTCGTTGTCGCGACGGTGGTTATTTCCCGTCCTCTCCAGGAACTCGTGCGGAATCGGGCTACGGTGACGGTCAAAGGTTTTGCCGAAAAACCGATCGAAGCAGATATGGCGATTGTCTCTACTGATTTAAATTATCAAGGCAAGACAGTGGGGGAGGCCTTGCGACGCTTGGAGGTCGCGGAGGAGCAGGTACGGAAGATT
>CAIVGD010000184.1 GCA_903905395.1 uncultured Verrucomicrobiota bacterium | reverse complement strand
GGGGTGAAAGAGATTAGCCGGCTGCGCGAGCTGCCGGTGGTCGTATAAATTACGTATGCGCCCCTGCGGGGCGCTGGGAAACTGAACCGCTCGCCCAACCATCCGGACGGCGCCCACGCATGGACGCCCTACATTCGCGCACAGCTTCGAGCTTTCCACCGCCCCTTCAGGGCGGAAATCCTTTGCCCTCTATTTCCGGTGGGTAAACCCACCAGCTAATCTCCACGCCCCCTCCGTGGGCAGTTCACCATCTCCAGTAATCAAACATCAAAAATCCAAAATCAAGAATCATCCCCCTCTCTTCTGACTTAAACTTAAACTTCAACTAACCCCGCATGCCCATCTACGAATTCTACTCGCCTGACTCCCATCGGATATACAGCTTCCTGTCGCGCCGAATCCTGAAATCCGGCGAACTGCCCCTCTGCCCTGACAATCCCAAACACAAAATGGGAAAGATGATCTCCGCCTTCGCCGTCAGTGGTCGGGCCAAGGTGCCAGCCGCTCCCAGGGCCGAGGCCGGGCCCGACATGGATCCGCGAATGGAACGGGAAATGATGAAAATGGCCGATGAGTTCTCCCATATGGACGAGAACAATCCCGATCCCCGCATGCTGGGTCGGATGATGCGCAAAATGATGGAGGCGAGCGGTCAAAAGCTCCCCGGCCAGATGGGTGAAATGCTTTCCCGCCTCGAGAAAGGGGAAAACCCCGACAAACTCGAGGAGGAGTATGGCGATGTTTTGGAAAAAATGGACGGGATGGAAGGAGATGTGGGCGACAAAAAAACAGATCTCAAAACCCGCCTTCGCCGCCGCCTCCCACCACGCCGCGACCCCCAACTCTACGAGTTCGATGATTTTCGCAAGCGAAGATGAGTCTTCAAATTTGTAACACCGGTAGGGACGACCGTTCGCCCCGATCTGAATCGGGGCAGGTCGTCCTAGGACTTTCCCGAATGGGAAAGGACGTAAACGAGCCTCAATCTTTCCAAATTCATGAAATTCAGACGGCGCCCACGAATGGACGCCCTACAATTGCGCACAGCTTCTCTCTCTTCAACTTCAACTTAAACTAACGTCTTCTATCTCCTATCTTCTCTTCACCTCAGCCTTAAACTAACCTCCTTCCATGCAACTTATCCTCGAATCAGGCCGGGCTGACCGCCACTACTGGCGCGACCTTTGGCGCTATCGCGAGCTCTTCTATTTCCTCGCCTGGCGCGACCTGCTGGTTCGCTATAAACAGACCGCCATCGGCGTCGTCTGGGCGCTCCTTCGCCCTTTCCTCACCATGGTCGTCTTCACCGTCGTTTTCGGAAAGATCGCCAAGTTCCCATCTGGCGGGATTCCTTATCCCATCCTGGTCTTCGCGGGGATGTTGCCATGGCAGTTTTTTAGCAATGCCCTCTCCGAATCGAGCGGCAGTCTGGTCGGCAACGCGAATCTCATCAGCAAAGTGTACTTTCCACGCATGATCGTTCCCGCTGGGGCGGTCATCGTGGGTCTGGTCGATTTTCTCATCAGCTTTCTAATCATGGTCGGGCTGATGCTCTGGTATGGTTTTCTGCCCGGGATCCAGATCCTCACCCTCCCGTTCTGGATCCTGCTGGCATTCCTCGCCGCGATCGGGCCGGGGCTTTTCATCACCGCGCTAAACGTGCAGTACCGGGATTTCCGCTACGTCATTCCGTTCGTCGTCCAGTTTGGGCTTTATGTCTCGCCCGTCGGCTTCCGTAGCGATGTCGTCCCGGAAAAGTGGCGCCTCCTTTATAACCTCAATCCCATGGTCGGAGTGATCGATGGATTCCGCTGGGCGATATGCGGTGGGGATTCCGCGATCTACTGGCCGGGCTTCATTCTTTCCATCGGCATCACCCTCTTTTTTCTTTGGGCCGGCATCGTCTATTTCCGAAAAATGGAAAAAACCTTCGCGGATGTTATTTGAGGGATTGCCGGCGAGAAGATAGAAGATGGAAGATAGGGATCCCGCAGACGCGGATTTTGAATTTGGATGAGTAGCCCACTGGAAACCATAAAAAGGCCACTTGACTATCCGAAAGCCTCTCACGAAATTCTTAACATGATCCGCCCAATCAAGGTCAAGGCCCTGCCGGGCTATGAGATTATGATTTCCTATCCGGATGGGGTCGAGGGGACGATTGATTTGTCATCTTCCGTGGGTCACGGCGTCTTTGCCCCCCTCCGGGACGAGAGTTTTTTCCGTAAGGTATATATTGGAGATTTCGGCCAGATTGCATGGTCGGACGACATCGAAATCTGCCCCGATTCAGCTTACCTTGAGATAACAGGGAAGCGTGGCGGCGTATTTGCGCATGCCTGAAGTCAGCCGTTTCTACGGCATCATCATTCGCTTCTACCATCGGGATCACCCTCCGACTCACTTTCATGCAATTTATGCCGAGCATGAGGCATTGATTGAGATTGAAACGGGCAAGCTAAACCAAGGATATCTTCCCAAGAAGGCGTTGGAACTCGTGAATGAATGGAGACTGCTTCACATTTCCGAGTTAAGGGTGGACTGGAATAGGGCAGAACAAGAGCTCCCGCTACTTCCGATACCCCCATTGGACTAATCGCCAGCGCTTCGCGCTAGTTGAAGTCAGAAGAGCTGAGAATTTAGGGCTGAGGTAGGGCGGTCTCTCCGAGAACGCCTGCGTTGGGAATTCAAATTTGCTCGTCCAGCTAGGCGACCTCGGGGATGTCGCCGCTACCTAAGCTTTAAAATTTCATCTCCCAATCAAAAATCCGCGTCTGCGTCCCGCGACTGCGGGAAAGAATTCAACATCCAAAATCCTTCTCCCCTCCCATGAAACCCAACATTCTCCACATCTGGGTGCCGGAACTCATCGTCCGGGAGGGGGGGATTCAGAGCTACTCCATCGAGATGGTCGAGGCCGCCCTCGAAATTCTCGGTCCTGGGCGGATCACTCTCCTCAGCAAGTCGGACGATGTGGACGCCCTGAAAAAACGCTACGAAGGGAGAGTCCGGGTCCACGCCACCGGCCACATCCCGTTGCCTATGCGCAGTGCCGCCTTCGGATCGCTTCTCATCCGCACCGCCCTGGCCGAGGAGCCGGATCTGATCGTTTGCACCCACGCCAACTTCGCGCCCGTCGCCGTATGGCTGTTCAGGCGACTCCGCATTCCCGCCGCCATCAGTGCCCACGGCATCGAGGTGTGGGGTCTGCCTCCCGGGCCGAGGCGCAGGGCCCTGCAGGCGGTCGATACCATTCTGCCGGTCAGCGATTTCACAAAAAATCGGCTCCGCAATGAGCTACACATCGATGACGACCACTTTCAGGTCATTCCGGACACCTTCGATTCCTCACGATTTTCACCCGGCCCCGCCCCCATCGCTCTCCGCCAAAGATATGGCCTCCACCCACAGGATAAAGTCCTCCTCACCGTCTCCCGCCTCATCACCTCGGAGTCCTACAAAGGGTACCAGCAGACTCTCTCGGTCCTGCCGTCTCTTCTTAAAAAAATCCCCCGCCTTAAATATCTCATCGTCGGCCGTGGCGACGACATGCCCAACATCCAAACCTTCATCCGTGAGAATGACATCGAAAAGAACGTCATCCTCGCCGGCTACGTTTCCGACGCGGAGTTGCCGGACCACTACCGCTTGGCCGATGCCTTTGCCATGCCGAGCAAGCGGGAGGGATTCGGCATCGTGTATCTCGAGGCGATGGGTTGCGGCAAACCGTGTCTCGGTGGCAATAAAGACGCCGCCATCGACGCCCTCCGGAACGGAGAACTCGGGATCCTTGTCGATCCGGATGACCTCGCCGAACTCGAAGCCGGTCTTTTTCGTCTTCTCACCCAACCCCCACCCGACCCCGCCGCCCTCGCCGCCTCGGCCGAACGATATTTCGGCCGCCAATCCTTCCGCGCCAAAGTCAGACAAATGCTGGAAAACTTCGGACTCAGGAGATGTTAGATCGGAGATGGCAGATAGGAGACGCTGTTAGTTTAAGTTGAAGTTTAAGTTTAAGCCAGAGGGGAAGTTTAAAGGATTTTGAATTTTGGATTGGGAAAATAGAATCTTGAAGTTTGCGCGCTTAGGTAGCGGCGACATCTCCGAGGTCGCCTAGCTGGACGAATAAATTTGGAAATTCAACGCAGGCGTTCTCGGAGAGACCGCCCTACCTAAACTTTAAACTTTGAACTTTAAAACTG
>CAIVGD010000183.1 GCA_903905395.1 uncultured Verrucomicrobiota bacterium | reverse complement strand
CCTCGGCATCGGTCATGGGCAGATCGTGCCCGGATTCGGCCTTGGTGGTGGGGGTGAAAATCGGTTTCGGAAGTTGCTCGGCTTCGCGCAGACCGAGGGGCAAGGGCCGATCCCAGGCGGAACCCTTGGTTTTATATTCTTCCCAAGCACTGCCCGCGAGGTAACCGCGGACGACGCACTCGACGGTGAGGGGCGTGGCGGAGAGGCAGCGGGTGAGACGACCGGCGTAGTTTTCTGGCGAAGGGATTCCAGCGGGGACATCGAATCCGAGGACGTGGTGGGGTCGGGCGGCAGGCAGGGTTTCGAACCAGAATTTGGAAATGGCGGTGAGGAGGATGCCTTTGCCGGGAATGGGGTTTGGAAGGATGACATCGTAGGCGGAGATGCGATCGGAGGCGACCAGCCAGATTTCGTTTTGCCAACGATAGATGTCCCGGACCTTGCCGGAACGGAGGAGGCGGGGGGATTCTGACATGAAGATGAGGATGAACTCTTTTTTGCGTTCATAAACCTGAAAATGGGCGGGGAAACCATCTTTATCCCAAGATGTCCTTGTCAGATATTTTTTCTGCGATTCCTGACAAGAACAGTGTATGGGTCGGGTAGCGGGTGGGCTTCTGAACCAGAATTTGGAAATGGCGGTGGGGAGGATGACTTTCTCCGCGTTGGTCCGAGCGACGAGAATCACTTGCGATTGATCTGTCAGGGAGTTAACTCGCTCATGCTTTCCTTCGTTCGACCTATCGTCCGGCAGTGCCTGAGGAGGAAGCCATGAAGACTTGGATTGCCTACGCCATCGTTTCCATGATTTTCGCGGGATTGACTTCGGTGATCGCGAAGTTGGGGTTGTCCGGCATCTCGGGTGAAATGGGACTCACCATCCGAACCTGTTTTGTCTTTTTCTTCGTTCTGGTCTTTTCTGTTTTTGCCATTTCCCCGGCTCAGTTCTCCGGATTGTCGCGGGCGAACTTTCTTTGGCTTGGTCTTTCCGGGGTGACCACCACCTTGTCCTGGATTTTTTATTACAAGGCGCTGAAAGACGGAGAGGTTTCCACCATCGCTTTGATCGACAAGGGCAGTGTGGTGGTGGCGATTCTTCTGGCCATTTTCATCCTCAAGGAACAAATCACGGTGAAAACCGTTTTGGGTGCGGCTTGCATGGTCGCAGGGATCCTGATCATTGCGAAAAAATGAGGAAGCTGATTCGAAAAATCCCCCTCGCTAGCTCCGATGTCCTGATGGCCAAGATCAGTCTTAAGGTGGTGCCATCCTCCTCGCGGGATCAGGTGGTCGGGTGGTTGGGGGAGGCGCTGAAGATCAAGGTCAAGGCTCCGCCGGAAAAGGGGAAGGCGAATGCGGCGGTGGTGGAACTACTCGCGACGACGCTGAGGATCGACGCGGATCGGATTAACATTGTTCAGGGTCACTCAGCGCCGAACAAAGTGGCTTCCATCCGAGGTTTGGAGAATTCCAAGATGATGGAATTTCTAAAGAGGACCGTGGGTTAGCATTGTTCATCTGCGACAACGGGATTTCCATTGGCGACGATGTTGGGTTGATTGGAGCGATTGGATCAACGTGACCAAGGAAGCGCCTTGACCCCAAGATGCCCTTATCCGATATTTCCTCTGCGCTTCTTATCGAGAGCAGTGGAGGGGCTGGCCCTGTGAAACTGCGGCAACCGGATCCCATCTTCGGATGGGGTTGGCAAGGTGCCAAACCCAGTCAGGCGCGTTCCCGAAAGGGGGTGCGTCGGAGAGGATGAGAGGATCCGCAGTCCGCGCTTTGTCGCGGCGTGATCCCCAATTCCTTGCAGGCGAACGGACCGGCCATGACCAGGTTCGAAATCGGGGAGGGGCGCGAGAAAGAGACATGGCCGGAAAATTTTTTTCCCAGTTGAAGTGTCGCGAGTGCGGTCGGACTTATCCGCCGAAGGCGATCCACGTGTGCGAATTCGATTTCGGCCCGCTCGAGGCGGACTACGATTACCACGCGATCGCATCGGTTCTAAACCGGAAGGTCATCGAATCCCGTGCCAACTCGATGTGGCGGTACCGGGAACTTCTGCCGATCGAAGGGGAGCCCACGGTGGGCAGACAGGTCGGCTTTACCCCGTTGGTCAAGGCGGACCGTTTGGCAAAGGCGATCGGGGTGAAGTCGTGTTACGTAAAAAACGACACAGTGAATCATCCCACGCTGAGTTTTAAGGATCGGGTCGTGGCGGTGGCGCTTTCCCGAGCAAAGGAGCTGGGATTCAAGGTGGTGGCGTGTGCCTCCACCGGAAATCTAGCCAACTCGGTGGCGGCCAATGCGGCGAGTGTCGGGCTGGAAAGTTGGGTGCTGATCCCGGCGGATCTGGAGGCAAATAAAGTTCTCAACAGCATCGTGTACGGGGCGAACGTGGTGGGAATCGAAGGCGCGTACGATGCGGTGAATCGTCTCTGCTCGGAGATCGCGGGAAAATACGGGTGGGGATTTGTGAACGTGAACTTGCGTCCGTACTACGCGGAGGGATCGAAGACTTTCGGTTACGAGATAATGGAGCAGTTGGGCTGGAGAATTCCGCGTCATACGGTGGTCTGCATGGCCAGCGGGTCGTTGTTGACGAAGATCCACAAGGCGTATGGCGAATTCACGAAGCTGGGCTTGGTCGGGCAGGCGGCTTTTTCCATCCATGGGGCGCAAGCGACGGGTTGCAATCCGATCACCGCGGCGCGGAAGGGCGGGACGGATCTGATTCGGCCCGTGCCGCATCCCAAGACGATTGCGAAATCGTTGGCGATCGGGACGCCGGCGGACGGGTACTACGCGGTGAAATCGATGGTGGCCACCCGAGGATGGTCGGAAGACGTCACGGACGAGGAGATTGTCGAAGGCATCCGGTTATTGGCCGAGACGGAGGGTATTTTTGCCGAGACGGCCGGTGGGGTGACGGTGGCCTGCGCGAGGAAACTGGTGGAGACCGGCAAAATTCCGAAGGACGAGGAGGTGGTGCTGTGCGTGACTGGTCACGGGTTGAAAACGGTGGAGGCATTGACGGGACATCTGTCGCCGCCGGCCAAAATCAGGCCGAGCCTGCGGGATTTTGATGCTCTCCTTTCCTCCGGACTCGCCAAGGTGCACGCGAAGGCCTAGAAAGGAATTCTTATGTCCGTCTCCGTCAGCATTCCCACTCCGTTGCGCGCGCTCACCGGGCAGAAGGACACCGTCGAGGTGGAGGCCAAGGATGTGCAGGCGATGTTGGCCGGCCTGGAGAAAGCGCATCCCGGGATCCATGAGCGATTGGTGGACGAAAAGGGGGAGGTGCGGCGGTTTGTGAATATTTACGTGAACGGGGAGGACATCCGTTTTCTTCAGAATCAGCAGACTCCGCTCAAGGCGGGGGATGAAGTTAGCATCGTGCCGGCGATTGCCGGCGGATAGGGGAGTGTATGGCGGCTAAGAATGAAAGTGTCCGGTATTGGCTGACCTTCGATCCGGAGACCGGAAAAAAGCCTTTGCTTTATCTGATGACCAAGAAGTTTGATTTGGAATTCAACGTCCGCACTGCTTCGGCGGATCGGGATGTGTTTGTAATGGCGTTGGAATTCACCGGAGCGCGGAAGAAGATAGATGAAGTCGTGGAGTGGTTTGAGAAACAAGGGGTGCAGGTGGAGCCGGTCGAGATCAACACGATCGAGGGATAAGCGGACGGTGAAGGTCCTGATTATTGGGGCCGGGGGATTGACGGGGCGGTATCTCGTGCGGGAGGCGAAGCGGCGGGGAATGGAGGTGACGGGGTTGATCCATGAGGAGCTGGACATCACGCGGGCGGATGCGGCGAAGGAAATTTTGGCCAAGTGGAAGCCGGCGTGGGTGATCAATGCGGCTTCTTTGACCAGCTTGGAAAAATGCGAGGAGGATCCGGCGAGGAGTCGAAAGATCAACGCGGAGGCTCCGGCCGAGTGGGCGAAGGAGTGCGGCAAGGCCAAGATCCGGTTTGTTCATTTGGGCACGGACTACATTTTCGACGGGAAAAAGAGCTCGGCTTATTTACCCCACGATCTGCCTGGGCCACTTTCCCGTTATGGGAAAGACAAGGCGGAGGGGGAAAAGCGGGTGATGAAGGCAAATCCCCAGGCGCTGATCGTCCGGCTGGCGTGGGTGTTTGGTCACGGCGGGGCGACGTTTATGAGCAAGCTTCCGGGAATTCTGACGGAGAAGGAGGTGGTGGAATTGGCAGGGGGGCGCACGGGATCGTGCACGTATGCGGGGGAGGCGGCGCGGATCATTCTCGATCTGGCGGCGAAGGGGGCTAACGGAATTTATCACGGGGTGCAGGCGGGGCAGACGACGTGGAAGGGTTTTGCGGAACAAGCGGTGGAAATGATGCGCGCGAAGGGAAAGAAGGTGGCCTGTCGGGAGATTCGGGAGGTGCCGATCGAGAAGATGGCGGGGCTGAAAATTTCGCGACCGGCTTTTTCGCCCCTCGACATCACCGAGACGGAAAAGATTCTTGGACGGAAAATTCCGGCCTGGGAAAAGGGTTTGGCCGAATATCTGGATGAGATCGGATTGTAGAGGCAGACCTCAAGACTCAACAAAACCCCGCACGTTTTCTTTTGCATTCGTTGATGGAAAACAGAATTGAGTCTTAAGGAGGGGCCTTAAATGCAGGATTGAAGATGGGCGTTTTTTTCGCTAGTTCAAAAAAATGGTAATGGCACCGTCCCTTTTGGTTATGGCTGCAGGGATGGGCAGTCGGTATGGGGGATTGAAGCAACTGGATCCGGTGGGTCCGGCGGGAGAGGTCTTGCTGGATTATGCGGTTTATGATGCGAGGAAGGCGGGTTTTCATCGGGTGGTTTTTTTGATTCGAAAGGATTTGGAAGCGGATTTTAGAAAAGCCGTTGGGAAAAGGTACGAGGGGAAAATGGAGATCGATTACGCCTTCCAGGAGTTGGGCGATCTGCCGAAGGGGTTTTCGATTCCCGATGGAAGAACGAAACCGTGGGGAACGGGGCATGCGATTCTCGCCGCCCGGCATGCGATCCACGGACCGTTTGTCGCGATTAATGCGGACGATTTTTACGGACGGGAATCCTACCGGCTTTTGCATGGGCACCTGACTTCGCCGGCGGGGCAGGGGAAGGGGGAGTTTGCCATGGCGGGGTTTCGGCTGGATCAGACCCTGTCGGATCATGGGACGGTGACCCGCGCTGTTTGCGAACGCGATGCGGACGGATTTCTGGTGGGGGTGGAAGAGTTTTTCGATCTAAAACAGGAGGGGAGCAAGGTCACGGGCAAATCGCATTCTGGAAAGGAAGGATCGTTTGGGGGAAATATCCCCGTCTCGATGAACTGCTGG
>CAIVGD010000182.1 GCA_903905395.1 uncultured Verrucomicrobiota bacterium | reverse complement strand
GCGGCGGCGGCGTCCGCCGCTCGGCGGTTCTCACCCTCACCGGCAATTTTCCATCCGCAAACCGCACCACCAGATCCCCCAGCTTCCTCGCCGGCTCGACCCCCCGAACCAGTTTTCCGTCCGGCGCCTGCACGAGTGCATAGCCCCGCTTCAATGTTTCCTCCGGTCCCATCGCCCTCAACCGATCCATCGCTGCTTGAATCCGCAAAGAAAATTCCCTCAACCTCCGCTCCGGCCGCAACGCCATCCATCTCTGCAACAGCGTCTCCGCATACTGTTTCCGATATCTCCATCCACTCTCCAGCCCCCTCATCAACTGCACAGACAACTCATCCACCCTCTGCGCACTCATCTCCACCATCTTGCGCGGCTCCCGGAAAACATAGCTTCCCGCCAGGTCCCCCAGCCTCCTCTTCTTCTCTTCCAAAAATTCCCTTACCCCCTCGTCCAAACGATCCCCGAGGATCCGCACCTCCTCCTCCCAGTCCGCATCCGGACGGCTTACCATCTCCGCCGCCGCGGATGGCGTGGGTGCTCGCAGATCCGCCGCAAAGTCACAAATCGTAAAATCGGTTTCGTGCCCCACTCCACTGATCACCGGAATCGGACTGCCCACCACCGCGCGAGCTACAACCTCCTCATTGAACGACCACAGATCTTCGATACTGCCTCCTCCCCGCACGACGAGCAGAACATCGGCTGTCCCTCTTCGGCCGATTTCTTGGATCGCAGAGGCCACCTCTTCCGCCGCTCCTTCCCCCTGCACTTTCACTCCAAACACGGTGATACAGATCCTCGGACATCTCCTTTGTAAGACATGGATTACGTCCCGCACCGCCGCTCCGGTCGGACTCGTCACAAGTGCGACGTTTTGCACGAACTCGGGCAGAGGACGCTTCCGTTCGGCGGAAAAAATCCCCTCGGCGTCCAGTTTGCGTTTCAGCTCCTCAAATCGCTGATGCAGGTCCCCTTGGCCGAGAGGTTCCAGACTGCGGACGATCAACTGGTATGCCCCCCGGGGGGCGTAGACCGAAACCTCCCCGTGCGCGACCACCTTGGTTCCGTCGGCCGGTTCCACAGAAAGTCGCGAGGCCGACCCTTTGAAAAGCGCGCACGGGATCTGGGAATTTTCGTCTTTGAGGGTGAAATAGAAATGACCGGACGATTGACGCCGCAGGTTGGAAATCTCCCCGGCCACCGACACCTCGCCCACCTGCTCCTCGAGGATCTCCTTGATCCGCGCGGTCAACGCGGAAACGCTCCACGGTTCTGGGCGGCTCACTTCGGTCGCTGAATCCTCTGGATCGCCGTCGCCCGCCCGGTTTCCTCGTCCACATCGATCACCACCCCATCCAACTGCACCCCCGCCGTGGCCAAATGCATCTTCACAGGCATGAGCGTCCTGAATCGGTCCACAATAAAGCCTTTTTCACGTCCGATGACCGAGTCGTGAGCTCCGCAGAAACCCACATCGGTGATATAGGCGGTTCCTCCCACAAGAATCTTTTCGTCGGCGGTCTGGACATGGGTATGCGTCCCCACCACAGCTGAAACCTTGCCGTCAAACGCGTGCCCGAAGGCTATCTTTTCCGAAGTCGTTTCCGTGTGAAAATCCACCAGGACCGCCCGCGTTTCCTTGTGAATCTCATCGAGGATCGGATCCATCAGGAGAAAAGGGTTGTCCACATTGGCTTTCATAAAGGTGCGGCCCATCGCGTTGATCACGCCCAGCTTCTTGCCATTGCCGTTCACGATGACCCAACCCTTGCCTGGGCAGGTGCTGGGAAAGTTGAAAGGTCGGATCAAGCGGGGTTCCTCCGCAAAGAAACTCATGATTTCGCGCTGATCCCAGCAGTGATCACCAAGGGTGATCACGTCCACCTTCGCCCGGAAAATGTCGTAGGCCAGTTTTGGGGTAATGCCGTTCCCTCCGGCAACATTCTCCCCATTGACCACAATGAAGTCGGGTGCGAACTCCTCGATCAGTCGGGGCATGAGTTCCCGCACCGCCTCTCGGCCGTACTCGGCCACAATATCGCCCAGAAAAAGAATCCGCATGGCCAAACCCTACCCTTTCCCCGGCTTTCGACCAATCCCCAAACCTTGCGTAGTGCGATTGAAAGCTTGAGAAAGAACGAAACCCTCCAACCTGTTTCAATGATTTTTTAAAACAATCATCCCACTTTTCTGTGAATGTTGGACAATCTGCTTACAGCAGAATGTGAGAGGGTTGCTTAGGGAACCGCAGGTTCGACACCCCAACGGCTTAAAAACGCCCGAATCATCTCTGGACGCCGCTCGACCGGGCCCGCCATGAACACGGTCACCGCTTTATTCGAAGTACATCCCGTCATCCAAAGTGATCCTCCATACGATCCGGTCTTTGCCCGTACATCCACTTTTTCTCCCTTCCAAACCAGCGCCTCCTGCAACTTTTTTCCAGCCTCCCCATTCCAAGGAGCCTCCTCCCTCATCCAGGCCACCGCCATCGCGTGCTCTCGTCTCAACGTGGTTTTTAATTCCGCCCCGTGAGCCGCCTCCTGCCCCCCATCTTTCATCCAGTTTTTTGGAATCTTCCCTTCGATCAGCCCGCTACTCTCCGCATATCCAGCCAAAATCTCTCCCCCCAGCTTCTCGGCCAAAATGGCAAATGGCGGGTTCATTGATTTCTGTAACGCATCCCGTAATCCCCCGCCTTCCGCCCCCTCCAAAGAAGCTTCCACATCCTTGACCAACCCCCGATCCAACGCCGCCCAAGCCACCACTACTTTAAAGGTCGAGGCTGTCCCATGCGGCTGATCCATTTCGGATCGATCCCCAGTCACCACCTGCGTTTCCCCGCTCTTCCCCGTCTCCAAGATAACCATCTCGGGTGGGTATTCCGCCGCGGGAAGAAGTCTCGATAACCCAACAACCAGACCGAGCAACACCGTTGCCAGCTTGATGCCTTTGCAAGAAAATCTCGTCTTCATCCATTCGCCTCCTTTGCCTTGTCTACTCTCTCCAATCTAAAAATGCTGCCAAAATCATGGGCGCAACCTTGGGTAAGTGCAGAAACCTACTACCAATAACTTGATCAGAACTTTGCCCCTTTCCCTGCTTCATGCTGTGTTTCATCGGCTTACAATAAGTCTGTATATGTTAAGAACTCCTTGTGGATAACCCCCCGCACCTTTTAGCCCAAACACCAAATATCGGGCGGTCTGCCCCGAGAACGCCTGCGTTGAATATTCAAATTTATTCGCCCAGCTAGGCGGCCTCGGAGATGCCGCCTCTACCTTAGCCATCAATTCTCAGCTCTTCTGACTTCAACTTAATCTTAAACTTCAACTGGGGGCGGTCCCCCCGCCCCACCTCCAAAGCGACCCTTGCCGGACTGAAAAAAAATCAAATCTTCACCACCTTCACCGAGGTGATGTCCCTGTCCGCCAGTATCTCCTTGAGCACATTATCGTCCGGCGCCGAATCGAGATTGATAACACTCAGAGCCTTCGATCCCGGAGCGCTCCGACTCAACGTCATGCTGGCAATGTTCACCTTGTGCTTCCCCAGCAAAGTCCCGATCCAACCCACAATCCCCGGCCGATCCTTGTTCTCCATCAGCAAAAGGAATCCCTCCGGCCGCGCTTCCATCCACTGATCGTTGATCCGAACAATCCGCGGACTTGTCCCGAAAAACGTTCCACTCACCTCCGACCCCTCCTCGTTTTTGTTCACTCGCACGGAAATCAGTTCCGAATACTCACCCGACTCGGCTTGCTTGGTCTCGCTCACCTTCAGCCCAAAGTTGGCCGCCATCTTTAGGGCATTCACCTCGTTGATCTCCGCCCCGCCAGCACCATAGAGAAATCCCTTGAGGATGCTTCTCGTCAAAGGCGTCGTATCCTCCTCGCCTATCTTGCCGGCGTACGTGATCGTCAATCGATCACACCGAGCCGGGGCGATCTGCGAAAGCAATCGTCCAAGCCGGTAACCAAATTCAATCTGCGGACGAAGCTTCGCCATCGTCCGCGCGTCCACGCTGGGAACATTCACCGCATTGCGTACCGCTCCCTCTGTGAGG
>CAIVGD010000181.1 GCA_903905395.1 uncultured Verrucomicrobiota bacterium | reverse complement strand
CATAAGGACAAGCATGCCAACGCAAGAAACAGGAAAGCACCGCTCGTGCCGCCCTGAAGGCACGGGGGTTTTCGCACGGTTGGCCCAGCCCGGAGTTTGACGCGGGAAGCAGGTGTTTCCATGGACTGATGTTGGAAAAAAGGGATCGAGAGTCAAGCAATCGCAGCGAAATCAATCGCCTTTTCGAATTCTGCCACACTCCCGCATGGAGAGAGGCGGTGCTGACGAGGCGGAAAAGGGTGCAGGACTAATTTTTTCCAGATTCTGAAATGCGCCCTTTTTTTGTTGTAAAAGATATATATACATATATCATTTTGGTGTATGAATTCAAAAACCACGCCAGAAAGCATCCTGAAGGAAGTCGCCGCCATCCAACGCTTGGAGAAGGGTTCGCTCTCCTCAATTCGACAAACAGCCAAAGGACCCGCCTTCAATTTCCAGCGATGGGAGAATGGGCGCAACCGCTCAGAATATGTTCCCGCAGATCAGGCGGCCCAGGTTCAAGAAAATCTCCAGGCGCATGTCCGGTTTGAAACCCTCGTCGCCAGCTACGTTGAAGCCCTCAGTGCCCGTTCGCGGGAAGAACGTCTTACCGGAGCCAAAAAAAAACGCCCGACCCAAATATCTGCCTTGCCCAGGAAGCCGAAATCCAGGATCTGATCGCCTCTTTCCGCAGCAAAGAGCCTGTCGGAACCGCCGTTGCCGAGTTGGAAGTCCTTGTGCGCACAGCCATCTTCAAACCGGCCAACGAACTGGTGGGAATGCTCCTGCAGCAAGCCGCCGATCGCATTGATGACGCCTACATCCCCAAGCCGGGCGAAGGGCCCAAGGGACGCGAGGTTCTCATGGTCAAGGGCATGTTCGGCTCCTTCCCGCTGATGCGCCAATACTACTACCATCCCGGGAAAAAGCGCGGCCACTTCCCGGCGGATGCGTCCCTCGGTCTGGAAGGGGCCTACACCCCGGCTCTCGCCCGGCTCATCTGCCTGGAGGGAGCGGATGAACCCAGCTTCCTCCAAGCTTCCTTCCACCTCGCGGAAACCGGCGGCATCTCCGTCTCCGAGCGCCAGATCCAGCGCGTGGTTGGCCGCACGGGCGAGTGCGCCGTGGCGTGGCAGAAAAGAGAATCGGCTCCCGGCCCCTGCGAGGCCAAGATCCTCTACGTCAGCGCGGACGCCACCGGGGTACCAATGCGCGTGGAAGAACTCGCAGGGCGCAAAGGGAAAGCCCCCGACGGAAAAGCCAAAACCCGCATGGCCACGCTCGGTTGCGCCTTCACCCAGATCAAGGAAGATGACAAAGGCCGTCCCATTCGCGACCACGACTCCACCACCTACCTTTCCGCCTTCCAGAGCCCCTCGGACTTTGGAATCAGCCTGCGCCGCGAGGCCATCCGGCGAGGCTTGTTCTCGGCCCGGGAAATCGTCCTGCTCATCGACGGAGCCCCCGGCTTGGAAAAGCTCGGGCACGATTACTTTCCGGGGGCCGTCCAGATCGTGGACTTTTACCACGCCTTGGAGCACCTGCAGACCCTGATCGAAACCCTCTGGGGCAAGGGGGACGAGACCCGCAACAAGCGCCGCAGACATTACTGGAAAAAACTCCTGGCCCACGACGGGGTTGCCCGCATCATCAAGCAGGCGCGCAAAGAGGCCCTCCTTCGTGGCAATGTTGCGGAGGCGGAAACCGCTTTGGGCTACTTCGCCAACAACGTCTCGCGCATGCAATACGGCACCTTCCGGGCCAAAAAACACTTCATCGGCTCCGGGGTCGTCGAAGCCGGCTGCCGCTCTCTCATCGGGAAACGATGCAAGCAATCGGGCATGTTCTGGGGCGAGCCAGGCGCGGACAAAGTCCT
>CAIVGD010000180.1 GCA_903905395.1 uncultured Verrucomicrobiota bacterium | reverse complement strand
CTTGGTGGTTCTTCCTGCCGATTCTTGCGATGGGCACGATTCCATGGACCGGATTTCTTCCGGGGTTGGTGGTGAGGGCATGGGAAAAAATGAAGGGCGGAGCCCTAGCTCCGGCCCAATGGGCGTTGGGTGCGGCCGTGGTCATTCCGTTTGTCGTGGTGAGTTGCAGCGGATCGAAACTCCTGACTTATATCCTACCGATTTATGCGCCCTTGGCCTTGGCGTTGGCGATCTGGCTGGGCGGTGGATCTTCTGGAAAGTGGATCAGGATGGGATGGTTCTTTGCTTTGGCGGTTCTGCTTTTGTTCGGACCTAGTCTCTGGTTGGTGAGATATCTTTGGGTGGAAGCGGCGGCGGCTACTCCATCGTCCATTTATCTGATCATGGGGATGGTGGTGGGTTTGGGTTTAGTTGGGGGATGGTGGGGCGGATTGCGAAAAGCGGGATTAGGCTGGAGGGTGGGTGTGGTGGGAGTTGGGAGCTTGTTCGTTTGGCACGGCGCGTGCCTGCAGATGGAAAGGGTCAACGATTTACTCGGGCGGCAAGCGAGTGTGCGGCCGTTGGCGAGGTTGGCGGAAAAACATATGCCGGAGAGGATCTTTATTTACCGGGCGAGGGCGGCAGGCTTTCTTTTTGCGCTGAATCGGGAGGCATGGATCAACCGGGCGGATGCGGATGTGGTGGTGGATCCGTCGAGTTCGGCAAAGGAGAGGCTTTTTGAAAAGCCGGAGGATCTGCGAAGGGGATTGGCGACTGGGCAGAAGGTGGAGGGAATCACCCTACGACATGTGTTTAGGGATGAGTTTGATCCGACGCAGTGGGAGATTGTTGGTAGGGCGGGAGAGTTTTTTTTGGTCAGGGCCTATGGCGGTGGCAAATAACTTTATTTGGGGTCAGGGACCAAGGCCTTTTTCCCAGTTGAAGTTCAAGTTAAAGTTGAAGACAGAGGGGAGGCGGCGGATGCCGCGGAGAGAAGATAGGAGATGGAAGATGGGGAATTTTGCGGTTGGAAGTTTACCCTACTTCGCTCCGACCACGCGGGCGCGTGGGGAGCTGAAAGGGAGGTGGGGATCTAAGAATTGACCATCGTTCTAGGATGGATGCTCCACAACTTTCATGGCTTTACGGATGTCATCAAGAGATCGATTCGTGGCTCCGACATAGTCGTACCATTCCCGGACTGCCTCTTTCTGGGCCTTGGTTCTGGCGGGATCTGCAAACGTGATCAGGTTGATGAAGGCCTCTTCCTTCGCAAAAGTGCGATGGTATTTAGAACGTTTCATCCATTGGACAAGCGGATCGGTTTCATCCGGAAAAGCTTTGGCGATGAAAGGGTCGTAATCATGGAGCCGTCGGTTATGGAGATGAAACATTTCGTGAAAGACCCACTGCTCATTGGAAATATCGCCTGGCGCCCACTCCTTGTCCGCGCTGGGCAGATAGATTCCTGTGGGATGGCGGCCCGCGGGATCCGGACCGGCAAATCCTTCGGGGGGATTGGGTTCCCCAAAAGTGGTGGGGCGGATGACATCATGGGTTACTTCAATGACAACGTCGGGAAGAAAATGGACTGGGCAGAGTTGTTTGAGTTCCTTGATCGAGGCGAAAAAGGAGGCTTCGTTGGGCCGGGCACTTTGGCAAAGGGCGGCCAAAACCAGAAGACCTGCGATGGGAATTTTCATTTGCAGAGTGATGATTCCATGAAGTAACAGGGATGGGAAGAAACTCTTGACCGACAATTGCGCGAAAGTCGGACCGAGAAACGAACGGGAGATGCAATAACCACCCATTCCACGGATTGGAAAAACTCATCCGATGACGATCGATTCGCACGGGCGTTTGAGTCAAAGACAAAACAACGATCAACCTACCGGCGGAGGGGGTCGAACCCACACTCCCTTGCGGGAAACGGATTTTGAGTCCGTCGCGTCTGCCAGTTCCGCCACGCCGGCTAAGGAATTGCTGATAATCGTCTATCCGGCGGGGGTGTGACAAGGGGTTTTCCTTCATGCGAACTGCGCTAGGGTAAGCGGATGAGGAAATTATGGTATGTGTTGGGTGGGTTGGCCTTGCTGGTTTTAACCTGGCTGATGTTGGATCCCGCGGTGCTATTGGAAAAAAGGCAAAAGCGGGTGGCTGGGACTGCGGCGCAACAAGCCACTGTGACAAGAGATTCTTTCAAAAAAGATTCAGATCGTGCCGCGGGAGCGGAGAGCGATGGAAAAGTCGATCGATCGATCGAAACAGGTTCCGGCAAGGAGGTGCCGGGAGAGAAGATTCTTAGATTTAAGGATGCGGCGGCGTATCGGAGGTTCCTCGCTTCGGCTCCCAGAGGCGTGGTGTTGGGGCAGATAGACGCGTTGCAGGCGGTTCGGGTGAAGGATGGGGATTGGTTAAAATCGATGTCTGCGTCTTCCGAGATGACGGTGGGCAGTAATTATTACGTGAAGACTCCCGAGGTGCCTCTGGAGATACGGACGATGGGGGATTCGGTTTACCGGACGGTGGGAGCGAAGGCATTGGAACTGATGGGGGCTGAGGGTGTTTCGCAGGATTGGGGAAAAAATGTGAAGGTGGCTCTGTTGGACACGGGATTAAGCCAGACGGATACGCAAAAAGGTGCGGAGGTTGGTCATGGCACGTCTATGGCTTCCCTGATTTCGGGGGCTTCCCGTCCGGCGGTGGGGGCGGCACCAGGAGCAAAGATTCTCGATTTTTCAGTACTCGATGGGGAGGGACAGGGAAACAGCTTTGCCCTGGCGGAGGCGATAATGAAGGCAGTCGCTCAAGGAGCGCAGGTGATCAACATGAGCTTGGGGTCCGCCGGGGACAGTTCGGTGGTGGGGGATGCGGTGGCTTATGCCCTTTCCAGGAATGTGGCCTTGGTGGCGGCGGCGGGGAATGATGGGGTGAATCTGGTGAGTTATCCGGCGGCCTACGACGGGGTGGTGGGGGTGGCTTCCGTGGATGCAGATCGGCAACAGCTCTACTTCTCCAACCGAGGAAAATCGGTGGATGTGGCGGCGCCCGGGTTTCAGGTGATAGCGGATTGGCCTGGTGGGAAGTTGGTGGAGGTGAGCGGAACTTCGGCTTCGACGGCTCTGGTGAGCGGGGCAATTGCGGCTTTGATTTCCAAGGAACCCGGACTGACTGGGAAACAGGCGGCCGAGTTGATCCAACAGTATGCGGACGACACGGGAGTTGCAGGGGTGGACGATGAGACTGGGCATGGGGTGGTGGATTTACAACGGGTGCTGGAGAGAAATCAGCGTGGAATCATTGATCTGGCCATTGCCGGGGTGACGATGACCATAAACGGAAATGCGGGACTCATCACGGTAGGGGTGCAAAATCGTGGGACGGAGATCGTGAACTCGCCGACTTTTGAGATAATGGTGGGAGGCTCGAGTCGTAAATTTTATCCGGGTTCTCTGGCTCTGGGGCAGTCGATGGCGGAGGCGGTGCAGTTTGATGTTATCCGGGCTCGGCAGGACGGGGGAGTGTCGGTCAACGCATCGATCCAAGCCCCGCGTGGGACCGATCAGCGGCCTGGCAACGATATGTGGTCAGGTTGGTTTAAAGTTTCGAAATAGGAGAGGCGGCGGACGCCGCCGCCAGTTGAAGTTTAAGATTAAGTTGAAGTCAGAATGGAGGCAGTGCGAATCCCGCGGTCGCGGGACGCAGACGCGGATTTTAAATTTTTGATGTTGGATTTTTGATTGGTGAACTGTGATTTGTGATTAGGGATTGGGGAGAGCGGGGCTTTTAGCTGTTGGCCTTTGCCTTTCGGCTTGGGATTCAGCGATGAGCTAACGGCTAAAGGCTAAGAGCCAACGGCGACAGAAGGGAGGCGGTGAGAAGGTGCGGAGAAAAGGGGTTAAGGAAAACAAGATTAGCATATTTGCAAATATGCTAATCTTGGGAGAAGAGAAATTCGGTTCGGATTTCGGAATGAGTGAGCCAGTAATTCAGTTTTTCACGCCTCTCCGAGGTTTGTGAAGATTGTCAGCTAACTTCAACTTAAACCTACACCCATGCGCGAAGCGCATCCGTGGGCAATGGGGCAACGCTCAGCCCCGCGGGAGGCCTTTGGGCCAAGGCACGCGGCGGCGGATGAGCCAACCCACACCGATCAGATCCTGAATGCCCACCCAAGCCCTGCCAGCAATCGTGTACTTGGAAACGCCTGCCCGCCTGGCTCGATGACGCACGGGGAGCTCGCCTAAGCGTAATCCTGCCGCCCCGAGCAGGGCTGGCAGATAACGGTGCATACCTTTGAAAGGCACGAGGAAGCGGGCGTCATCGCGTCGGATAATTTTCAAGGAACAACCCGTGTCGTGGGCTCCGTCCATGAGAAAGGCACGACGAATGGCGTTGGCGATTTGAGACGCAATCCGTTTTTGCCAGGAATCCCGGCGGGGGGTGCGAATCCCGCAGGCGAAGTCAGCTTGGTTGGAGCGGAGGAGTTGGAGCAGAGCTGGAAGATCGGCTGGATCATTTTGGCCATCGCCGTCCATCATCGCTGCGAAGGGTCGGGTGGTAGCTAGGAGTCCTGCGTAGAGGGCAGGACCTTGGCCGAGATTTTTCGGAAAGTGGAGGACGCGGATGCCGATTTCCTGATCGAGAAGTGCGGGGGTTTTATCTGTGCTCCCGTCGTTCACGGCGATGATCTCGGCTCCCGGCACGGCGGCGCGGGCTTCGGCGATCACAGTGGAAATATTCTCTTCTTCGTTAAAAAACGGGATGATGAGGGACAGATCGGCGGGCATGACGGATTATTTCACGTGGAGGAGGGACGGGATGCGGGCGAAAAGTTTTGGAAAATATCTGGGACCCAGTTGGATCCAGATCCGGTTGAGAACCTGCGCGATGAGCCACGTGTAGAACATGGAAAGGGGAATGGAGGCCAAGACGTCGGTGGGATAGTGGTCGCCGGTGTAAATGCGGCCGAGGGCGGCCAAGGCGACGAGGTACCAGGGCCAGCGCATCGCGGAGCCCCAGACAAGGCAGGCGCTGGTGGCCGCGGCGGTGGCGTTGGCAACGTGGGAGGATGGGAAGGAGCGGCCGTGTTTGACATCCTGTTCCGGAATGCCGGAGATCCGGACAGCGGCCTGCCAGTGGTTTTCCTTCGGGCCTGGGCTGACTTCGCGAACCCCTTCCACGGCTTGGTAGGGGCGGGCGCGGTCGAAGAGATATTTGATGGGGTTGCTGATGAGCGGATCGCCAATGGCGATACTGAACACCGTGAGGATGACCCAGACTTTGACCCGATCCCGGCCCCGCAGGAGCAGGATGATGGCGGTGACGATCAGGATGGGAGTCCAGAAATGTCCATCGGCCAGCAGATTGAAAAACTGATCGAGCAGGGGATGGTTAAATCCCCGGTTGATCCAGTGGAACACTCTGAGATCCAACGAATAAACTTGGGTGATCAAGTTCATGAGGCTAAATTAGTAAAAATGGTACGCCAAGTCGTTTGCGCGGTCCTTCTTCTCTCCTTTTTGTCCAGTGGATGGGCCCAAAATCGGAACATCACCTCTGACAAGGACTCGGGGGGCAAATCCTCCTCTGGGGAGGAGGTCATCCCGACCCCACGTCAGATGCAAAACTTCCTCTGGCGTACTCTCGTGATGAAGGATTTGCGGTTGAAGGGGCAAGTCCAGAGCGGAGAAAGAAAGATCCCCATTCTCGTCCGCACCAAGGAACGGCTCCTCCAGTTTGAATTTCAGGATCGCCCCCTGCAGATCCGCGTCAGGTTCGCTCCTGAAGGAAGCCTGATTCAGCGGCGGACGAAGGCGAATGCCGACTGGGAGGTAGTCACTGGGGTGGAGAAGACGAAAGCCGTCGCGGGAACGGATCTGGCCTACGAGGATCTGGGAATCGATTTTTTGCGGTGGCCGGATCCCCAACCCAAAGGGGAGGATTCCGTTATGATGCTGGACTGCTGGGTCTATGAAGTGAATCCCCCGGTGGAAAGTAACTACGCCAAGGTCCGCTACTGGATCAGCAAGACTTACAAAACCATGATCCGAGCGGACGGCCTGAACAGCAGGGGGGAGGCTATCAAGCGCTTCACCTTCAACAGCGTGATCGAAGCGGAAGATACGGTGGTCATTGGAGAAATGAAGGTGGCCAAACTCACTCCCGGAACCGATGTCTCCGCATCCCGCACTTTTGTCCAGATCGAGACTGTGGAAAAAGGCTCCGGTCTCTGAAAGAATAGACCGATGAAGTACCGCATCGATTTGCACTGCCACTCCCGCTTTTCCGCGGACGGGGTGAGTGAACCCGAGGAGATGGTCAGGGCCGCGAAGGAAAGGGGACTGCACGGTTTTGCCATCACCGATCACAACACTTGCGCCTGCGTGGATTATTTTATTTCAATCGGACTGATGCGGGAGGACGGCCATCCCGTTGACGGATTCCTCATCATCCCCGGGCAAGAGATCACGACTTCGGCGGGCCACCTCATCGCTCTCGGCGTTCGTCTGCCAGATCTTAAGGGAATTGAGCCGGCCGAGGCGATGGGATTGATCCACTCTTCCGGCGGCTTGGCAGTGCCGCCTCATCCGTACGACAACTTTCGTGCGGGGATCCGCGAATCCGTCCTGGATGGGTTGGCGCTGGAGGCCATCGAGGTATTTAACGCGGCCGTCACCTTCAAGCGGGCCAACCGGAGGGCGTACGACTATGCGACAAAGCGGGATCTGGCCATGACGGCGGGGAGCGATGCCCATCATGTCGAGGCCATCGGCACAGCCTGCACCTTGCTGGAGATGCATGAGTTGACCACGAAAGCCACGCTCGCCTCGATTCGTCACGGCGCGGCGGGATTGGAGCAGCGGTACATGAGCCGGACGATGGCCTTGCGAAAAACCTGGAATAACGTTTTCCGTTTACGGTCGCGGGTCAAACGTCACTCCCCCCATCCCCATCCGTGAAACATCCAGCCCCCATCACGCGGGCGATCATTCTGGGGAATGTCGCCGTAGCCGTCATCGACGTCCTCCTCACCCTCAACCGCCCGGGGGTGGATACGGGTTGGCGGCAGATGCTTTCCCTCTCTCCGGCCAACCTCCTCGACGGGGCGTGGTGGGAACCCTTTACCTACATGTGGCTGCACGCCCCGCCCGTGGGATTTTGGGTGACGCATCTCTTATTCAATATGATGACGCTCTGGATTTTTGGAAAACCGATGGAGGCACGCCTGGGATCCGTACGCTTTTCGGCGGTCTATCTTCTGGGAGGATTGGCTGCGGCGTTGGCCTTTCTAGGGCAGTCCTGGTGGTTGGCGGGGCACACGTGGATGGGATTGCAGGGCGACACGCAAGAAATTATCGGGGCCAGCGGGGCGGTCCTCGCGTTCATCGGGCACAGCGCCCATATCGGGGGACTGATCGCGGGATACGCACTGGCGCGAGCCTGGCGGCGGAACATTCCCCAACCTCCCGTGCTGGCCCAACCCAATCGATCGGGGATGGAGGAAATGGCCGCGACTCTGGCGGTCGCCGGTCTGGATGAGTCCGCTTTTCGTAATCAACTTCGGCCCCTGTTGGAGGAGTTGGGGCACGGACGGTGGCGACCCCTCGATCCCCGGGAGCGCGCTATTTTGCGCCGGGCCCATCTTCTGGTCTGAGGAACCAACACTTCCCGGGTGAAACTACGATCCCGATATCCGGATGCCGCCCATGCCTGGGGCGGCTTTCTGGAATTTTCCCCGGGCAGTGTAGAGGTTCTGGCCACGAACGAGCTCTTGGCCGACTGGTTAAAAAATCCAGAGGATCTGCTAATTGATAAAAGGGCCGGCGCATACCGGATCGAGTGGAGCAAGCTGGCCGGCCGGAACGATTCTCTTAGCCGAAAATGGGAGGCCTTGCGGGAATGGCAGAGAGCGGAGCTGGTCCGGCTCGGGTTCGTGGATTTCGCCACCCTGCCAGCGCTGGTCCCGTGTCCGAGTCGTCTGACCATGCTCGCCGAATTCACCCTGCGGACGGCCTTGGAACTGGCGCGCGAAAACGTTCCGGAAATGGATCGGGGACAAATGAGTTCGTTTTCGATTCTCGCCTTGGGAAAGTTCGGGGCAGCCGATCTGAATTTCTTTTCCGATCTGGATCTAATTTTTTTTAACGGGGATGAAGGTGGCACCGAAGCCAATACCCGGTTGGCCCAGAGTCTGGTCAACGAGATGGATGCGCGAGGGGGGAGTTCCATCTATCGGATAGATCTCCGGCTTCGGCCCGAGGGAGACCGGGGATCTCTCGTGCCTACTCAGGAAGGGTTGGAGGAGTACTATGCGGCTTACGGGGAAGTGTGGGAACGCTGCGCCTGGATCCGGGGCCGGCACGTCGCCGGGGATGAGGAGAACTCCTACCATTTATTTCAATCGTTGCAGTCGTTCATCTACCCGCGGGGCATGTCGCCCTCCGCACTGGGGGAATTATTCCAGCAGAAAACACGGGTGGAGGACGAGTTGATCGCCCCGGCGGATCGTGACCGCGAGATCAAGCGCGGGCGGGGAGGTTTGCGCGAGGTGGAGTTTCCCGTTCTGGGATTACAGTTACTGCACGGAGCCACCCAACCCACCCTGCAAACTCATGACTTGCGCAAGGCGATCCGCAACCTCAAGACGCTTGGCATCTTGCAGTCGCACGAGGCCGAGACGTTGTTGGGCGGGTACGACTTCTGGCGCCGGCTGGAGGATCGTCTCCAGATGCGAAACATCCGGCAGACCCATCTCCTGCCCACGGAGGAGGGTGAGTTGCGGGCGGTCGCGGCGAGTCTGGATTTTTCCTCATCGGGTGAGCTGGAAAAGTGCGTGGCCGATTGGCGGGATCGGGTCCGGAAGGTGTACGACTCGTTTTTCGAAGAGATCCAGCCCAAGACCGTGGCCATGGCGGGAGCGGGGTTGCCGGGAAATGTGAGGTGGCAGGAGGCGAATGCCGCGCGGACGGCGTGGGGCAGTCTGGCCCCCTTGGAGGATTTGCATGCCACCGCGAGGACGAAGGAGAATTTTCGGCGGCTGACGCCGCATTTGGAAACACAGTTGGCGGCGTGTGTGCGGCCTGATCTGGCGTTGGCCGGCTTGGCTAATTTCACCAATGCGTACGGGTCGCGGTCGCTCCTGTACGAGAGTCTTTGCGTCAGTCCCAAGGCGTTGGAACTGCTCATTCGGTTTTTTGAAAGTAGTCGGGCGTTGGGGCCCCATCTGGTGGCGCAACCGGAGCTGTTTGAGGAAGTGACTCGGGCGGGATTGGATGAGGCGAGAACAGTGACGTTTTATCGAGGAGCCCTGAAATTGCCGAAGGATGAGGAGTCGGCGATGGAGGCGGTGCGACTGCAGGTGAGGGGAGAGGAACTGCGGATCGCGTTGCGGGGTTTGTTGGGATTGGCGGAGGTGGCGGTCTTGCAGGCGGAACTGACGGAGTTGGCGAAGGCGTGTCTGGGTTGGGCGTGGGAATTTGCCGGGAAACCCAAGTGGGCATGGATCGGGTTGGGAAAACTGGGTGGCGGGGCGTTGAGTTTCGGATCCGATCTGGATTTACTGGTGGTAGGCGAAGGGGAGGAGGCGGTGCAGAAGGCGGTGAAGTTTCTGACGACGGATCTGCGGTCGGGCTCGCTTTTTAAAGTGGATTTCCGGCTACGGCCGTATGCGGAAGGGGCGCTGGCGGTGCCGGTGAAGAGGTACGAGGAGTATTACGGGAAGGAAGCGCAGTCGTGGGAAGTTCAGGCACTATGCCGGGCGCGGGTGATGGCGGGGGCGAAGGAGCCTGGGAGGGAGTTCTGGCCGGCGGTGGAGAAGACGTGGGGGAAGGTGGGCAAGGGGAAGAAGTTTTTGGAGGAGATGCAGGCGATGCGGGAAAGGATCGCGACCGAGCGGGTGGCTGAGGGGGAGGAGGAGAGGGCGTACAAGACGGCGCGGGGAGGGTTGATCGACATCGAGTTTGCGGCGCAGGCGTGGCAGATGCGAAAGGGGCTGGTGGAACCGAACACCGGAAAGGTGCTGAAGGCGATGGGGAAGGAGTTTCCAAAGGAGGGGAAGGTGTTGGAGGAGGGGCTCAAGTTTTGGTCGGCGGCGGAGTGGTGGTTGCGGTTGGATGAGGGGAGAGGAGGAAGTGTGTTACCGGAGCCAGGTCCGGATCTGGATTGGCTGGCGAGACGGTGTGGGGAAAAGAGTGGAGATGAGTTGATGAACGAGGCGGCAAAAACAAGCCAAGAGGTGCGCAAGGCCTACCATGAGGTGCTGGGTCCTTTCCGCGCTGGGTCGGTGTTGGTCCGAGTCTACGGGGCCTGCTGATGACGGATGGCTGACTGATGACTGATGACCGGCCATTAACACCAATGTAAAGGGCCGGGTCCTATCCGCTCTGGCCGCCGCGCGGTCCGCTGGGCACGGTTCGGTCCTGGCCGCGCTGGCCGCCGCACGTGCCGCGGGGCATGGCTCGGTCCTCGACGTCCCCCTGAGAGGCCCTCTGATGACCCACGGGGGTGATTGGTTGGTGATTAATTGAGGACAACTTGTTGGCTGAGTGGACTAACTAACGGCATCCGCGCCGCTCTGAAGGGCCG
>CAIVGD010000179.1 GCA_903905395.1 uncultured Verrucomicrobiota bacterium | reverse complement strand
TCGCCGTCTATGACATCCAGCAGATTATTCTCACGATGCGCCGCAAGGGGATCGCGGTGCTAATCACCGATCACAACGTTCGTGAAACTCTCTCCATCGTAAGCCGCGCCTATTTAATTTGTGAAGGCAAGGTCGAGAGTGAAGGCAATGCCGATTTCTTGATCAACGATCCTGTGGCTCGCGGACTTTATCTCGGCCCGCGATTTTCCATGTGATCCACCCGCGCGACCTAAAATCCGATCATCCCTTTCCAGACACAATGAGATCGAGAACCTCCTCTGGGTTGGCGGCTCTAAGCACGGGCCGACCGATCACAATCCGGCTCGCCCCCTCTTGGATCGCCTCCACCGCGGTTTTGGATCTGGCTTGGTCGTCCGATTTCGCGCCCGGAGGTCGGATACCAGGGGTCACAATCTCCGCCTCCGCGCCCCAGACGGAACGCGCGCTCTTCGCCTCGTGTGGACTGCAAACCACTCCCGAAAGACCCGCTTTGCGAGCCAACGAGGAGAGATGCTGGACCGTCTCGGCGACCCCGCCCTTCCAGCCGATTTCCACGACGGAGGTTTCGTTCAGGCTGGTCAAAAGAGTAACCCCCAGGACGCGGGTTTCAGTCGGAGCGGATGCGGCGGCCGCTTCCATCATCGCCCGCCCGCCCGATGCGTGGACGGTGAGAAACCGAGGCCGCCATACGGCGACCGCCGCCACGGCTTGGCCTACCGTGTTGGGGATGTCATGAAATTTCAGATCCAGAAAAATTGGGATATCCAGCTTCTGCAGTCCACGGAGGACTTCCGTGCCAGCTCGGATATAAAGTTGCAGGCCCACCTTGCAAGTGCCCACCCGGCTCCGCAGGCGTCGTGCCCAACTCAGCGCCTCCTCCGCGGTATCGACATCCAAAGCGAGGATCACTTGGTCGGAACTCATTGCTCCCATCTAATCGGGATCCCGGGCCCATGACAATCCGCGCCCACGCCAAGATCAATCTCGACCTCCGTCTGCAGAAGAGACGTCCCGATGGATTCCATCCTATCGAAACCTTCTTCGTTCGCGTGGATGTCGCCGATACCCTGACCGCCGAGCCGACCACCGACGGGAAACTCACGCTTCAGATTGAAGGGGATGAACAACTTTCTGCCGGGCCGGATAATCTGGTTTTACGCGCCGCTCGAGCCTTGCAAGCCCAAGCCACCGCGGGATCTGGCGCGCGACTCCACTTACAAAAAGTGATTCCTCAAGGGGCGGGTCTAGGCGGTGGAAGTAGCGATGCCGCCGCCACCCTGCTCTTACTCCGTAATCTCTGGTCGATGCCGATCTCTGCCGCGGCTCTCGCCAAAGTCGGTGCGGAGTTGGGCAGTGATGTGCCGTTCTTTTTACAACCCTATCCCGCGCGTGCCACGGGCCGCGGCGAGATTCTCGAGCCCGTTCATCTCACCCATCTCCCTTGGGCCGTGTTGATTCATCCTGGTTTCTCCTCACCTACCGCCACGGCGTACGCCGCCTACGCCACCAATCCCCGACCCGGGACCGAAGGCGCCCCCCTCCTGCTTCGGACTGTGCAAGGCGGAACGCTGGAAATTCGTCCACGGAACGACCTTGAACCTGCCGTGGAGGGTAAATTCCTCTGGATCCCATCGGCCCGGCAGTGGTTGGAAAAGCAAAACGGGATTTTAGCGGCGCGAATGAGTGGGAGTGGATCCACCGTGTTTGGTCTTTTCAGCACGGAAGCGGAAGCCAGCGAGGGAGCGGACAAGGGACGCAAATTTTTTGGCCCGGAGGCCTGGATTCAGGTGACTCGCCTGTTAGGCGGTGACGAATGAACTTAACGCAGTTTGTGCGCGATGCGGGACTTGATGCGAGAGGAGCGGTTCTTGTGAATCGCCTTGCCCTTGGCCGCGCGGTCCAGACGCCGTTGCAGTTCGGGGAAGAGCTTGGCCGCCTCGTCCTTCTTGCCGGCTGTGATCAGCGCCAAGAGTTTTTTCTGGGCCAAACGAGCTTTGTCCAGAAGGAGACGATTGACCACTCGGCGACGGAGGGAAGCGCGAGCCTGTTTGGCGGCGGAAGCAGTATTAGCCATAAGGGTAAAGAATGCCCGAAAGACATGGCGTCAGTCAATCAATGAACTTTCTCCGTCTTTTTCTGGCGTTGGCGATGTGGCCCGGGATTTACGCGACCGCGGTCTTTCTGGGGAAAGTTCTGCGCGGGGCCTTTAACTCTCCTTCCTTCCAGTGGATGGGATCGGCGATTTTCGGAGCAGGGTTGGTCGTGGCGTGGGCAGCTTTTTTCTTTCTCCCCCGCCCGCGCGGGTTTTATGTCCTTGGTCACGAGCTGACTCATGCCTTGGCGGTGTGGCTGAGTGGGGGCCGGGTCCACTCCCTCCATGTGGCCGACCAAGGGGGGAAAGTCGTGGCCGACCGGGTCTCCCCTTGGATCAATCTCGCGCCATATATCCTCCCTTTTTATCCGATGGTGGTCGGCATCCTCTGGCTGGCGGGGACGCGCATCTGGCCGGACTTAAATAATTACGGCCTCCCTTTTCTTGGAATCTGGGGAGCGATTTGGGGTTACCACTACGCCTTCACTCTGGGTCTGATCCCCACTTGCCAACCGGATTTTCTGGCTTACGGACGGATTTTTTCCCTGACACTTATTATTTTTGGGAACCTGATCGTGGCCGGAATTCTCGCCTGGTCGGCCTTTCGCCCCTTCCCCGCCGGGCAGACTCTCCTCATGTTGGGTTCGGAATGGGCCTGGACCTATACTCAACTCGTTTATTGGCTCTCGGGCCTTCTCTTGCGCTACATGCCCCATCCCGCCTAAAATGTCCTGCTAGTGCTCGTCTCCGACCTCATCACAGAACGCAACCTGATTCCGGATCTCCCGGTTAAGGATCGCGCGACCGCGCACAAAGTCATGTTGGAACATCTTGTCCAACAAGGTTTTATGCCGAAGGATCTGATTCCATCATGCCTTCAGTCTCTGCAGGCTCGTGAAGAGAAAATGACCACAGCCATGGGCGGAGGGTTCGCCCTGCCCCACGCCACGATCCCTAAACTCCCAAGCCTCTGCACTCTCCTCGCCAGAAGTCCATTAGGGGTCCCTTGCGAAGCGGTCGATGGCAAGTTAGTGAACATCTTTTTTCTCATCCTTGTGCCTCCGGACCAAAATCAGACCCACCTGCAGACTCTCGCCACTGTGGCCAAGTTTTTTAATCGCCGGGGCATCAAATCCAAACTCCTCCAAGCCGCGGGAGTCCCCGAAATTCTCGACCTCCTCCGCGCTCCCTGATGTCCCTCCGTGCTGAACTTGAGGCGCAGGTCCAATCCTGGGCCGTTGCGAATTTCCCCACGATCGGTCGGGGACCTTGGATCCGACCCTGCGCGGATCCACGGCATGGCCATTTTCAAACTCATCTCCCCATGGTGGCGGCCAAACAGACGGGGGGGAACGCCCGTGAGATTGCCGCCCGCCTCGCCGAAGAATGTCCACCCCCGGCCGACTGGAAAAAACCCGAGGTCGCTGGCGGCGGTTTCGTAAACTACCGCGCCAGCGCAGTGGCCGTAGCCCGAGCCGTGCAAAATCTCCGTCAGGATGGGAGTTTCGGAGTCATCGCCGACTCAAAACCTGAAACGATCGTGGTGGACTTCAGCTCTCCCAACATCGCCAAGTCGATGCATGTGGGCCATATCCGCTCCACTTTTTTGGGCGACAGT
>CAIVGD010000178.1 GCA_903905395.1 uncultured Verrucomicrobiota bacterium | reverse complement strand
GGCGGGCGAGGTGGACCGTTTCCAGCGCAATCAGGACATCCCGGTCTTCCTCATCAGTCTGAAGGCGGGGGGAACGGGCCTGAACCTGACGGGGGCGGATACGGTGATCCATTTTGATCCGTGGTGGAATCCGGCGGTGGAGGAGCAGGCGACGGCGCGGGCGCACCGGATCGGGCAGAACAAGATCGTCAGTTCCTACAAGCTGATCGCGCGGGACACGGTGGAGGAAAAGATCGTGCGGATGCAGGAGAGGAAGAAGGAGCTGTTCCGGGGGACGTTATCGACTGAGGAGGAGTTTGTGAGGGGGCTGAGCTGGCAGGAGCTGCAGGAACTGCTCGATTAAAACGGGATCCGTCCCATTTTTCCGATGCGGGGGGAAGGTGGTGGCGGGAGTTCCTTGAAATACGGGTGGCGGGCAGGCATGGTGGCGCGAGATGGACACGATCAAGTATCTTCTCCCTGAAAACGACATCCCGAAGGCATGGTATAATCTGGTCGCCGACCTTCCGGTTCCTCCTCCCCCCCCGCTGCATCCCGGGACCGGGCAACCGCTGACGCCTGCCGAGCTGGAACCGATCTTCGCGAAGGAGTTGATCGCGCAGGAAATCAGCACCGAGCGTGAGATCGGCATCCCGGCGTCGGTGAGGCAGATTCTCGCGCAGTGGCGTCCGACGCCGCTGTTCCGCGCGCGGCGGCTGGAGAAGGCGCTCGGCACCCCGGCGCGGATCTATTACAAATACGAGGGGACGAGCCCGAGTGGGTCGCACAAGTTCAACACGGCACTTCCCCAGGTGTATTTCAACAAGGTGGAGGGAACGAAACGGATCACGACGGAGACCGGTGCCGGGCAGTGGGGGTCGGCGCTTTCGATAGCCTGCTCGATGTATGGAATTCCGTGCGATGTTTTCATGGTGAGGGTGAGCTTCGAGCAGAAGCCGTATCGGAAGGCGCTGATGGAGACCTTCGGCGGGCGGTGCATCGCAAGCCCGAGCATGGGGACCGAGGCGGGCCGCGCAATCCTGGCGGCGGATCCCGATTGTCCCGGTTCTCTGGGGATCGCGATTTCGGAGGCCGTCGAGGTGGCCCTGAAAAACGCGGACACAAAATACTGCCTTGGCAGCGTGCTCAACCACGTCCTCCTTCACCAGACAGTCATCGGCCTCGAATGCCTGAGGCAATTCGATCTGGCGGCTGATTACCCGGACATCGTGATCGGCTGCACCGGCGGGGGATCGAATTTTGCCGGCATCGCGTTTCCGTTCATCGGCGAGTCGCTGCGGAACGAAAAAAAAACGCGCATCGTGGCGGTCGAGCCGAGAGCGTGCCCTTCACTCACCAAGGGCCGCTATGCCTATGACTTTGGCGACACAGGAAAGCTGACACCGCTTGTAAAGATGCACACGCTTGGAAGTTCTTTCATCCCGCCCGCGATCCATACCGGGGGTCTCCGCTATCATGGAATGGCCCCGCTTGTCAGTCATGTCCAAGAACTGGGTCTGATCGAGTCACGCTCGGTGGGGCAGACTGATGTCTTCCGTGCTGGGGTGACATTTGCGAAGGCGGAGGGGATCCTTCCCGCCCCGGAGGCCTCGCATGCGGTTTCCGCCGCGATAGACGAGGCCGTCCGCTGCCGCGAGGAAGGGGCCCCGAAGGTCATCCTCTTCAACCTTTGCGGGCACGGACATTTCGACATGACCGCCTACATGAAATTCGCAGCCGGCAAACTGGAGGACTACGAATATCCCGCCGAGGAGATCGCGATGGCACTCGCGGGGTTGCCCACGGTCGGGTGAGGATGACGCATAAATCCCGCCCGCCTGCCAATCGACCACTCAACCCTTTATCATCACCAACATCATTTTAAACCGCTCATCGGCATGAACCGAATGCGGGATATTCGCGGGCATAATAATCATTTCCCCTGCGGTAAGCCTGTGGTCATGTCCGCCGATGGCGATCCTGCCATTGCCCTCGATGATCTGCACAAATGCATCGAAAGGGGCCGAATGTTCACTCAGGCCTTGGCCTTTTTCAAACGCAAAAAGAGTGATGTTTCCAGCGGATTTTTTGATCACCATCTTCGAAACGATTCCGCCTTCCTCGTATCCGATGCTTCCGCCCAAGTTAAGGATTTTTGCGGTATCAAACATTGTGGTTTCCATGATCCGCGTTTAAAGAATTCACGCTGACGGCAACATCCCGCATATTCTCTTGCCCTTTTTATTTGCTTTCACTGTTGTCCCAATCTTCAACGAGAATAACACTTAGGCCATTCATGATGCCATCGCGGATTTTATTCAACACAGGATCACGCCCGGCAAAAACCCGTTCAGCGGGCAAGAAGAGCCGTCGGGGGCACGGAATGTTTTCCTGCACCGTAGAGGACTTGAACCTCTGACCTCCACCGTGTCAAGGTGGCGCTCTACCACTAAGCTAACGGTGCGATAATCTTCCAACGTATCATGGATTGTCTTCTTGGGGGAGATGGAAATATTGGGGACCAATGTGTTGGAAAGGGGGTCTGACACTGCGGGCTGAGACAGGGCGTCACTTTTTCATCCCTTGGCCGATGGGGGAAGCGTAGCCGGTGAGTTCGGTGTAGCCGCGGCCTTTCATCTCCTTGCCTTGGCAGGTGCCGGTGAAGTGGCACGCGCCTTCCCAGTAGCGGAGATTGGCCACGCGACGGAGGCGCAATTCCTGATCGAGGAGAAGTGGTTGGACTTCCCCATCCAGCTTTATGGATGGCACGGAAATCTTCCAACCGGAGGGATAGACGGCACCGCTGGAGGTTTTCCACTCGTCCACGGTGAAGATGGAAAAATCGGATGAGTTGAGGAGAGTCGTCGGCCCGCGGGCTGGAATCCAAGTGCCGGAGGAGGAAGGATCGGTGCGGTTGCCTGGGTTGCGCATGCGATAAAGCATCAGTTCTTCTCCTGAATCGAACTGGAGGCAGAACCAGTCCCATCCCTCTTGATCTTCGGCCAAGGCGCTGGTGGAGAATTCGTGATCGAACCAGGAGAGTCCTTGGACGGGGATTGATTTATTTCCCAACTGGAGGTGGCCGGAAGTTTTAAGTCGGGTGAACGAGTAGTAGTGGCTGGCATTTCCAGGGGTGGCGGATTTCCTGCTGAGACCCTTCTCCCCTTGGAAGACGACTGGTTTCAGGGGGGTGGCCGAAAGATCCAGTCCAATCCCTGCGGTGGGATCGGAGGCTTTCATTTCGAGGGTGGAATCAGAATTTCGATGGAGCGTCCAATCGGCGATGCGTACCTGCATATCTTGGGTGGAGACCTCGGCTTCGCCCAGGGAGCCACGGCTGAGTTTCTCGGCAAAGAGGAATTTTCCGGAACGGACATCGGTGACGGCGAGATGAGAGAAGTAAATATCGCGCACTGCCCAAGCGGAACCGGTTTGGGTGACGGCGGGTTGGAGTCCGTGGCGAAAGAAGGTGAGTTGGTAACCGTAAGGGTTGCCTTGTTCGTCGTTGAGATTGCCGGTGAGGTACCACCACTCGGTTTTGAATTCGGGATGGGCGCCGTGGTCTCGTGGAAAAGACCAGGACCAAGGATTGATGGCGCGGGCCCAGGGGTCGCCAGCGTTCAGGCATGTTACCCCTAACGATAAAAGAAGGATGAGGATGAATTTTTTCATTCCGATCGCAGGGCTTTGGTGGGCCGTCAGCACATTTGCCGCCAAGTTCCTGGAATCAGGTTATCGAGTTCAACTACGATTCGAGCAGATTGGATTCGGAGTTCGGGCCAGTTGTTCGTCCAAAGAACCAAAACAGCCAGTTTTTTGCCCGACCATATTTGCTGATGGGTGATGTTTTTGTCTGAGGTGATTAACACCTGAAAGGCCTGCTCCGCTTTTGTAAGAAGATCCCCATTACGCAGTTCCTGCCAACCCAGTTCATAAGCATGGCTGACCTCATGGCTCGTGAGGAGATTCTTGAGGGGTTGAGGAACGCAGTGATCCAGCAGGATTTTCATCCGTGGACTAGTGCAGACGATTCCCGCGCCGCATAGGCCAAAACTTCTTCCACTTGATTGCGGGTAACGCCAGGGAACCATGATAGAAAATCAGTTAAAGTAGCGCCTGATTTCAAGTTGGTGAACAAAGCGGAGATTGGCACGCGGGTCCCCCGAAAAGCGGGGGCACCACTCAGCCTTTCAGGATCTGTCCAGACAGAGGGGCAATCGGACCAATCGAAGTTCATCTATCTATAGTAAGACCGAGTTTGAGGGGGTCAACTGGGCGGGAGGCAGAAATCGCTTAGTCCCTTGTTTGAAAGGATGGGAAACTCATTCCGATCGCAGGGCGTCGGCGGGGGGGAGGCGAGAGGCGCGCCAGGCGGGAGGAAGGGATGCTAGGAGGCAGGCGAACATCATTCCGACGACGATGAGAAACAAAGAGGGGTAAGGAGTGTGCCAATCGATTGTCCAACCGAAGAAGGCGCGGTTGATGACCTGCATGAGGATGAGGGCGACGGCAAAACCGGTTACGAGTCCCAGCGAAATCCCAGTGACGCCGAGATAGGCCGATTCGGCCATGATGGTGCGTAGAATTTGGCCGCGAGAAGCTCCCGTAGCGCGAAGGATTCCAATCTCGCGGGTACGTTCCACCCCGAGTGCGGTTAGGGAGAGGGTGACGCCGAGGGCGGCGACGGCGATGGCGAGGGTGCGAAGGAGAGCCGTGACGGCAAAGGAGCGGTCAAAAATGCGGAGTGCTTCCTCGCGCAGTCCGGCTTGGGAGTAGATCAGGAACTCGCCGCGGGGGCGTAATTTTTCCCGCATGACATCTCCCACTGCTTGGGCGGAGCTGCCGGGTTCGAGATGGATCGCGAGACTGGTGAGGCCGAGGTCGCCTGTGAGGCGTTGGTAGGCGGAGCGGTCGAGAAGGAGGAGGCCGGATTCGGATGTGTAATCTCGAAAAACGGCGGCGACTTGGAGCGGGCGGAGACCGGTGGGAGTGGGCAGGGAGATGGTGTCGCCAGGTTTGAGTTGGCGGCGGCGTGCGAAATTTTCGGAAACGATTGCGAAATCACCCTTGAGGCAGAGTTCATAAGGATCGCCTGGCAGAGAATAGAGAAAGGTGAGGGGATTATAAATGCGGAGGATGTCGAGTTTACAGGCGGCTAGTTTGGCGGGGAGTCCATTAAGAAAGAGGCGTACTTCGCGATAGCTGCCGACGGCGCGGACTCCGGGGGTGGCGAGGGCGAGGGTTTCGGCTTCGGGATCGAGGGGTTCGAGAGCGCCGGCGATGATGTTGGTGGATGGAGCGATGAAGAGATCGGCTTTGATGTTTTCCCCGATCCACTGATCGACGGTGGCGCGGAAGCTGTGAACCATGATGGTGACACCGATGGCCATAGCGACGGCGACGGAGAGAGCGGCGGCGGCCATCCCGTGGCGGTGAAGGCCCCGGACAAAAGCGGAGCGGGCGAGGATGGCGGAGGGAAACGGCAAAGAGGGGAAGCGGGCTAGGAGTCGACCGACGGTGGGGGCGAGAAAGGCGGCGGCGAGAAGAATGCTAAGAGCGGCGAGGAAACCGGTGCGGGGGATGTGCCCATAAAGGGCGGTGGCGGAAAAAAACAGAGTAAAGAAAAAGAGGATCACGGCGGCGAGGGGAGCGAGGGAACGCGGGGAGGAAGCGCGATCCGCAGCGTTTCCGGATTGCAGGGCATCGACCGGTGGCACGAGCGAGGCTTCGCGGGCGGGCCACCAGGCGGCGAGGCCGGCCGCGAGAAGTCCGGCGAGGCCTGCTCCCGCCAAACTCCATGGGCTGACGATGATGTCCCGCATGCTGAGGAGGACATAGTGGGAGGTGATGGTGGAGGAAACCGATTGGAGGAGAGCTCGGGCGACATGCAAACCGAGAAAGATTCCCAGAGTGGATCCGACGATAGCGAGGAGGAGGGATTCACCGACGAGGAGAAAGATGACGGAACGGCGATCGAGTCCGAGGGCGCGGAGGAGTCCGAGTTCGGCACGGCGGCGCACGACGTTGGCGGCGACGGTATTGGTGACGAGAAACATGCCCACGACGAGGGCGATGAGAGAGAGGGCGGTGAGATTGAGTTGGAAGGCGCCGAGCATTTTTTCGATTTCGTTGCCCCGGCGTTCGGGCGGGCCGGCTCGGGCGTGTGAGGGAAGGTGGGGGGTGAGGCGGGAGAGGAGTTGGGTGCGGGCGGAGGTTATATTTCCAGAAGCGTCGGGAAGAAGAAGGGCCTCGATGCGATCGATCTGCCCGCCGAGTCCGAAGGAGGACTGGACGGTGGCGATATCGGCGATGGCGAGGTGGTCGTCGGCGCCGATCAAGTCTGGGGAGGGTTCGAGAAGGAAACGGATACGGAGATTGGCCTCATGCCCGCCGGAGATGGCGCGGATGGTGTCGCCGGGTTTGAGGTGAAGGCGATCGGCGAGGGGTCGGGTGAGGGCGATGGTGTTGGGTTCGGAGACGAAAGCGATGGCATCGGTGGGAGTGCGGAGGGCGTCTTCCAGCCGGTAGGTGACGAGTTCGCCGTTGGAGAAGGGATCTACTCCGATGAGATGTAGGAATTCCCCGCGGTAGGCGGGAAGGGATGCGACGAGTTGGACGGTGGGGGTGACTTCGCGGACGGCGGGATCTTGGCGAAGGAGGGTGATTAATTTTTCTGGCAGTCGGAACCCTTGGCCTTCGACGGTAAAATCGGGGCGGCCGGCGACGAGGTCGAGCGAGGCGCGGAAGGAGCGAAGGGCGGTTTCGTTGACCGTTTGGATGGCGACGATGGCGGCGACCCCGACGGCGAGGGCGGTGAGATTGAGGAGGGAGAGGGTTTTGTGCCGAAGAAAGTCACGACCTCCGTGGGCGAGAAAAATGCGGAGGGTGAGAAACCAGTTCAAGGTCAGGATTGGATGCGGCCGTCGACGAGGGAGATGCGGCGACTGGCGGCGGCGGCGACTTTCTCGCTATGGGTGACGATGACGACGGTGGTTTTTTCCTGACGGGCGAGGCTGGTGATGAGGTCGATGACGGCGGTGCTGGAAGCGGAATCGAGGTTGCCGGTGGGTTCGTCGGCCAGAAGAATGGAGGGTTGGTGGATGAGGGCGCGGGCGATGGCGGCGCGTTGGAGTTGGCCGCCGGAGAGCTGATGGGGGCGGTGGTGAGAGCGGTCGGCGAGGCTGACGGAGGTGAGGAGGTTGTGTGCGCGCTCGCGGGCGGCGGCGTTCACCCGACCTGAGAGGAGGAGGGGGAGGAGGACATTTTCTTCGACTGTGAGAGTGGGTAGGAGATGAAAAAATTGGAAAACGAAGCCGAGTTTGAGTCGGCGCAGGGCGGTGAGTTTATCATCGTCGAGCGAGTGGAGGGGGTGTCCCTCGAGGTAGATCTGGCCTGAGGAGGGGGTGTCGAGTGCTCCGAGAATGTGGAGGAGAGTGCTTTTTCCGCAACCGCTGGGTCCGGTGATGGCGATGATTTCGCCGGGGAGGATTTTTAAGGTGATCCCGCGGAGGGCATCGACGCGGGCTTCGCCGGTTTGGTACGATTTATGGAGATCACGAGTTTCGAGCATGAAAAGGAGGGGGTGGGCTGGTGTTAGTAACTTGTCAAGAAATCACGAATCAGACAAGAATTAGCATTTTATATTATTTATACTTAACAGTTTATAAAATTACACACCATCTGTTAACAAGATACTGGAGTGAAGAGGGGGCGGGCGGACGAGTTTTGGATGGGGCAGGAGCCTGATCCAAAACTTAAAAAGCCCAAGTAATGGAGAGGACAGGTCCGATGGAATCGAGCCCGACATTATTGGTTTCCGGCTCGGAAAGACCACCATTGGAGATGTGCTGGTACATGATGCCTAGATTCACGGAAAGCTGATCCACGACGGGAATCTCCACGCCGGCTCCCACAGTAAAGCTGAAGCAGAAGTCCTGGCCTTGGGAGGAGGGGGCGCCGGTGGCGTGGGTGAAAATGAAGCCGACACGGGATTCGAGGTAGGGGACGACCGGCCATCCTTCTTGGATGAAGTTGTAGCGGGGACCGAAAAGACAACCGGCGAACCAGGGATTGGGCCCTTGGGTGACGGGGCCGAACATGCCGCTGAAGAGGAACTCGGTGTTGCCGCGGTTCCAGCCATCGTTGCCGATGGCGTCCAACTGCCAACCCACCGTGATCAACTGGGGAAGATAGGTGTAGTCGTGGGGATTGTTGATGGAGCAGAGGCCGGCGGTTTCGGCGGAGAGACTGACGACATCTTCCCCGAAAAGGGTTGAGGAGGGGGAGTTGGAGATGGAATCGGAGATTGGGGCGGTGGGGGTTTGGGTGATTTCCGTCCCAGCCCAGCAATTTGAGCAGAGAGTGAACAGAAAAAGGGCCTGACCGAGACCCAGAACGGATCTCGATGCTTTTCTGAAAGCTTTGATGAGCAGGTTCATGGTGATGGAATTGCTAAAAATCAAGCGAGCTTTCTAGGTGGTATTTTTATGTTTGGGAAGTGTTTTTTTACCTATATACTAAACAAGCATGAAGAAGATATGGATCACTGGGGGGGGTGGTTTTATCGGGTCCAACCTGGTTTTGCGCCTGCAAGAGGAGTTTCCCGCTGCCGCTTTGACCGTTTTGGACGATTTTCGAAGCGGCTCGTTTCCCAATCTCGAGGGGTTCCGGGGGGACTTTGTGGCGGCCGACATCTCCCGATTGGATTGGCAGGCGAAGTTTGGGGGCAAAAGGCCAGACGCCGTATTCCATCTAGCCTCGATCACCGACACGACCCTGCAGGATCAAAAGATCCAGACTCACGATAACGTGGAGGGTTTTCGTCGTCTTTTGGATTATCTCCGCCCCGAAAAGACGCCGGTGGTCTATGCCTCTAGTGCTGCGACTTACGGCATTCGGGCTGGGGTGAACCGAGTGGGGGATCCACTGGCTCCTGCCAACGCCTACGCCTTTTCCAAAGTGCAGGTAGAGAATCTGGCCCGAAAAATCCAGGCAGAGGAACCGGCCTGGCAAATTGCCGGCCTACGTTATTTTAATGTTTACGGACCTCGCGAGGGGCACAAAGGGGTGCCGGCGAGCATGGCTTGGCACTTGGCCGGGCAGATGCTGATGGGGAAACGACCGCGCATTTTTAAGAATGGGCAACAGAAGCGGGACTTTGTTTACGTGAAAGATATCGTGGCGTTCACCCTGGCTGCGCTGAAATCGGGCAAGAGCGGGGTGTGGAACGCGGGATCCGGTCAGCCGAGAAGTTTCAATGAGATGGTGGATGGGCTGAACACGGTATTGGGAACCAAGCTGAAGCCGGAATATTTCGAATGCACGTATCCGTTTTATCAGCCTCACACCGAGGCGGACATGACGGCGACCGAAAGGGATTTGAAGATTCAGCCGAAGTATAGTTTGGAGGATGGGTTGGAGAATTATTTTAAATCGGGCTGGCTGACGAAGGGAAGGGTGACGAAAAAAAAGGGTCGCAGTTCTTCTGGAGCTTCTGCGATCCGGCGTGTGGCTCGATGAGAAAAGATCGGCGTCCCGTTTTTGGGAGCGTCATCGGGGAGGCTGGTGAAGGGAATGGAAGTGGGGTAGAAAGAAAAAGATGAAAATGGGAACCGCCGGCTGGAACCGGATCTTTCCGAGGGCGAAAAAAAGGCTTTTTGCCAAGGAGGAGGTCATGGTGTTGGAGGGGGGATCGGCGCGGGATCTTCTGGTGATTTTATCGGGGAGAGCACGGGTGGAGAAGCGGATTCAGGGACGGGATGCACTCGTCCTGGCGCGGTTGGGGCAGGGAGAGATTATAGGGGAGCTCTCGATTCTGACGGGCCGGCGGCGTTCGGCCACGGTGGTGGCGGAGGGGAAGGTGACCGCCTTGATCGTGCCGGCGGCGCGTGTGAAAGAATTTCTGGGTGGCGGACGAGGGGTGAGGGGAAAATTCCAGCGGCAGATGATGGAATCGCTCGCCCGAAGGCTGGTGCGATTGTTGGAACGGTTGCCGATGTATCAAGGGGTCTCCGGGGAACCTCGCACGGCGGCCGGATTACGACTGGCTCTGGAAAAAATGTACGCGGGCTGGGCGGTCTAGGAGGGCGGGGGAAGCTTGGCGGGAAGGCAGGGAGAGGTAATTTAAGGAAATGGCCACCCGTACGGCTGGGGCTTTGGAACGAGCTCCCTTGCAAAAGAAACATGATCCCATGGAAAGTCTGGGTCGTGCCATGCTCCGTGCCCGGCTGGTGGAAGATAAACTGGCTAGTCTTTATAGAGCGGGGCGAATCGTGGGGGGCGTGTATCTGGGCCGGGGGCAGGAGGGGCTGAGTGCGGCTGGCGGAGTTTCTCTGCGGAAAGGGGATGTGTTTGCCCCGTTGATCCGCGATATGGCTGGGCGGCTGGCTTTTGGGGAACCGATGATCGACGCCGTGCGGACCTATTTGGGGTCGAGACTGGGCTCGATGAAGGGGCGGGACGGCAACATTCATCGAGGGGATCTCACGCGGGGCGTCCTGCCCATGATTAGCCATCTCGGGGCGATGGTTTCGGCGACAGCCGGGGTTCTGTTGGCGAAGAGAATGAAGGGAGAACAAGGCCGGGTGGGATTGGTCTGTGCCGGAGACGGGGCGACCTCCACCGGATCTTTCCACGAGGGATTAAATGTGGCGGCGGTGGAGAAACTTCCTTTGGTGACTGTGGTGGCGGACAATGGGTACGCGTACTCGACCCCCAGCGAGCGTCAATATGCCTGCACCGATCTGCTCGACCGGGCGAAGGGGTATGGGGTGGATGGGCACGGGGTGGATGGAACGGATCCGGAGGCGTGTTTGGAGGTTGTGGGTCGGGCCGTGGAGAGGGCGAGGGAGGGGGCGGGACCGCAGTTGGTGGTGGGGCGGTTGTTGAGGTTGTGCGGTCATGGGGAGCATGACGATGGCCTGTATGTGGACGCGGAGATGAAGAGTTCCAGTCGGGGAAGGGACTGTCTGAAAGTCATGGAGGAAGTAATGAAGGCCCGGGGCCGTGGAAAAGAGTGGGAGAAGTGGAGAGAGGAAGCCTACCGCGAAGTGGAGGAGGCGGTGGTAAAGGCTTCAAAAGAACCGGTGCCGGATCCGTTTGAGGAGGATTGGCGTGCGACGGTGACGGCGGGGGCGGCGGAGG
>CAIVGD010000177.1 GCA_903905395.1 uncultured Verrucomicrobiota bacterium | reverse complement strand
GGAGATTAAGGGGAAGATGGAGATTAAGGGAGGAAGAAAAGGGGTTAAGGGATTAAGGGGGGGGAGGGAGTGCGAATCCCGCGGTTGCGGGATTCAGTGGAGCAAATCGTGTCCGCCATGAAGGGGCGGTTGGAAAGTGCGAAGGTGGTTTTGAAGTTGGAAGTTTAGGAATATTTTAGGGTCAGAGGATGGACAGATGTTGCTTTACTTTCTGGCAAGGTCATTCGGTGACACCCTGGGGCGGCGCGCAGGTCATTTGACTTGGGGCGGCTCTTTTCTAACTTTTAAGGGGTGAAGATTATTCAAAGCAGGATGACCTTGCGACCGCGTCCCGACTGGCTGGCGGCGGACCGGGAGCTGGATCAGGAGTTGAAGGAGGTAGAGAGGCGGATCCTACATCAGGCCGGGCTGTTCGATCCCGGGGCCGAAGGGTATGTGCGCTACGCGCTGGAGGGGGGGGGCAAGCGGTTAAGGCCGGCTTTGGTCCTCTTGGCGGGGAAGGTGGCGGGCGGGTGGAGTGAGGCGATCCGGGATTTGGCGGTGATTGTCGAGTTGGTTCACGTGGCTTCCTTGATTCATGATGATGTGTTGGATCGGGCGGAATTGCGGAGGTCGCGGGCGACGTGCAATGCGAAGTGGGGGGTGGAACTTTCCGTGCTGTTGGGGGACGCACTTTTTTCGCATGGGCTGGAGCTGGCGACCAAGCTGGAAGATGCGGAGGTGGCCAGAAGGATCGCGGAGGCTTCGCGGAATTTGTGTGAGGGGGAAATTTTACAAACGCAGAGGCGGTTTGATTTAAAAATGTCGACGGCGGATTATCTGCACGTGGTGGGGTTGAAGACGGGGGCGCTGTTTAGAGCGGCGGCGGAGATTCCGTTTCTGATTTTCAAGGCGGCGGATGCGAAGCGGGAGGCGGCGCGATCGTTTGGATACCAACTGGGGATGGCGTACCAGATTTATGACGATTGCCTGGATCTGTTCGGGACGGATGAGGAGAGTGGCAAGACGTTGGGCACGGATTTGCGGAAGGGGAAGTGGACCTTGCCGGTGTTGCATGCGTTGCAGACTTTACCAAAGGAAGATTCGGAGAAGTTGCGGACGCAGTTGGTGGAGGAGGAGGCCGGAGTGGAGGGGGTGGCGGAGAAGGTGAAGGCGGCCGGGGGATTAAAGTTTGCCTTGCGCAAAGCGGTGGAGCTTTTGGAAAGAGCGAAGGCGGATTTGAGGGTTTTTGGGGAGGGCAGAGATGTGGGCAGGATGGTGGAGTTGACGGAAAGGTTGGCGGATTATTTGAAGACGGCGGTGCTTCTCCGCTAAAGGCAAACCGGCGATTTATCGCTGCTGGCTAATTCCAGTAGGCACCGGGAGAAGAGAAGATGGAAGATAGGAGATAGGAGATAGGAGATGGGGGCACGCGGCGGACGCCGCGAGCAGCCAGTTTAAGTCAGAAGTGGAGGAGAATTTTCTCGCGAAGACACGGGGATCACGTAGGGGGGGGGGATGATTTTGGATTTTGAATGGGTGGAGAGGTGCGAAGGTGGCCCCTCGACAAGTTTTGGGCGGGGGTTAGAGTTAATTTGTGAGCGTGCAGGAGATCGAAAGGGCCATTGAGAAGTTGCCAAAAACGGAAGTGGAAAGGCTCGCCAGCTGGCTTAACCAATATCGTCAACAACCAATTTCCAGGCTGAATGAGGAAGCTCTTCTTAGTGAACCGGCGCTGGCGGAGGACTGGAACCGCACAGAGGAGGATATCGCTTGGGCGTACTTGCAGTCGGCTCGGTAATCCTACTGCCATTTCCGTTTTCGGATCTGTCTTTGGCAAAAGTCAGACCGGCCTTGGTGCTGGCCTCGGTCAGTCGAGATGACTGGATCCTCTGTCAAATCACCAGCCAACCTTATCGAGACTCAATGAGTGTGGAACTGAGTCCGGCATCCTTTTGAGGTAGGAGGATTGAGAGTCTTGAGTTACGCAAAACCCGGAAAGCTGTTCACCGCCCATTCTAAAATATTTCTAAATGAAGAGGGGCGACTCAATGCCCGAAAAACATCGGAAGTGATCGATCAGGTGATCGGGCTTTTCCGGAAAACTTAATCGGAAACTGTAAAGAGAAACCGGTCAGGGGGGAAAGAGAGAGGGAATGTGGACGCGGAAGACCGCCAGGAGAAGATAGGAGATGGGAGATCGCAGATGGAAGATGGGGAAATAGTTTAAGTTTAAGTCAGAAGAGCTTAGAATTGAGGGCTAAGGTAGCGGCGATATCTCCGAGGTCGAGGGCGCGGCGGATTTTTGGTTGTGGGAAGGGGAATTCTCCCGACGTTTTTATTTTTTTAAAAATGTAAGTTGGCCGATCGCCGTCATTATCTCATCGGCGAACTTCTGGAAATCCTCCCGGCTTTTGGGGTTGCCGGAGAAGTGCATCGGTTTTCCGTAGACCACCCAGATCGGACGGAAAGGATGCCAGCTTCCTCCACGGGCCAATGCTTCGCGACTGCCGATGATGTGAACGGGCACCACGGGAACGTTGGCGCGGGCGGCGATCATCCCGATGCCTGGCTCGGCGCGGGCGATGTTGCCATCCAGAGTACGACCCCCTTCGGGAAAAAGAACCAGTGTGCCGCCTCCCTTGAGAACTTCAAAAATCCGTTTAAGCGAGGAGGGGCCCGGCGATTCCTGATTAACGGGGATCGAACCGACGGAG
>CAIVGD010000176.1 GCA_903905395.1 uncultured Verrucomicrobiota bacterium | reverse complement strand
GCATCTCCGAGGCCGCCTAGATGGAGAAACATCCGCCTGACTTTGAGGTGCCCTACTTGAGTGTGGAGAGATTTAGTTTCACCAGCCCTGCGGACATGGAGCGGACTGAGACGGCTTTCAAGCCGACCGATTCCAGCTCAAGTCTGAGATTCTCGGGTGAAGGGAAGGCAGAAATACTGCGGGCGAGGTAACGAAACGATTCTCCCTGACGTGTGAGGAGTTGGGCGACAGCAGGCATGAAATAGAAAAGGTAAAAATCCCAAAACAATTTCCAAGGAAAGGGGGGAGGGCTGAATTCCAAAAGAGCGAAATGTCCTCCCGTCCGCAGGACTCGGGCGATTTCGCGCAGGGCGCGGGGGCGGTCGGCGAAGTTGCGCAGGCCGAAGGCGAGGGTGACGATATCGAATGTGCCATCGGAGAAAGGCAGGTGCAGGGCGTCGCCCTCGATAAGTTGAGCCACGCCTCTGACCTGCGCTTGTTGGAGGAGGGGACGGCAGAAATCCAGACCGACGACTTGGGCGGAGGGCAGGGATTGGAGGAGAAGAGTGGCAACGTCCCCAGAACCGCAGGCGAGATCGAGAATCCGGGCGGGCGAATGGGCCGTTACGGAAGACACGAGTTGTTGCCGCCATCTTTGATCCAGCCCGAGGCTGAAGAGCCTGTTGAAGCGGTCGTATGAGGGGGCGAGGTCGCCGAAAAGATGGCGGACCCTCTGGGAGTGATCTGGGGAGGTGTTCAGCTGGCGGCGGAGGTGGCGGGAGTGGCAGGAGTGGCCGACAGGGTGGATGAGAAGGTGAGCTGTTCCTTGTTTGCGCCCACGATAACGCGGTCGCCCGACTTGATCTTGCTGCGGATAATTTCTTCAGCGATCGGGTCTTCGAGAAACTTCTCGATGGCACGGCGGAGGGGTCGGGCCCCGTAGAGGGGTTCATACCCTTTCTCGATGAGGAAGGAGGAAGCTTCGGGGGTGAGTTCGATGACCACCCCTTTCTCCTTCAGGCGAGCCGCAACTTTGGCGACTTCGAGGGCGACGATCTTGGCTAGATCCTCGCGGGTGAGGGAGTGGAAGACGATCTGGTCATCGAGACGATTAAGAAATTCGGGTTTAAAGATTTTTTTGGTTTCTCCGAGGATCTTCTCCTTGATGACGGCATAGTCTTGATCCTGGAGGGATGTGCCGAAGCCCATGGTGGTGCCTTTTCGGATGAGCTCGGCCCCGACATTGGAAGTCATGATGATGATCGTGTTTCGGAAATCGACCTTTCGGGCCAGGCTGTCGGTGATCTGTCCATCCTCAAAAATCTGGAGAAGGACGTTCCAGACATCGGGATGGGCCTTCTCGATCTCGTCGAAAAGAACCACGCAGTAGGGGCGGCGACGGACTTTCTCGGTGAGTTGCCCGCCTTCCTCGTATCCGACATAGCCGGGAGGTGAGCCGATGAGGCGGGAGACGTTGAATTTCTCCATGTACTCGGACATATCGAGTTGCAGGAGGGCATCCTTCTCTCCAAAGACCTCCTCGGCGAGGGCCTTGGCGAGGTGGGTTTTGCCGACCCCGGTGGGGCCGAGGAAGAGGAAGGAGCCGATGGGGCGTTTGGGATCCTTGAGATCTGCCCGGGAACGGCGGAGGGCCTTGGCGAGGGTTTGGACGGCCTCGGTCTGCCCGATGACGCGGGACTGAAGATCGTCGCCGAGAGTGAGGAGTTTGGAGAGATCGGCCTCTTCCATCCGGGTGAGGGGAATGCCGGTCCATTTTGAAATGATGTGCTTCACGTCTTCTTCGCCGACATCGACGATGATTTCATCGCGTTTTTTGCGCCAAGCATCGAGGTCGGCTTCGAGTTTTGTGGAAGATTCTTTTTCGCGGTCGCGGAGGGAGGCGGCGCGTTCGAAATCCTGAGCCTTGATGGCGGCTTCCTTTTCGGCACGGATGGTCTCGATCTCGGCGGCGGCGGATTTGAACTCGGGCGGGCGCATGCTGGAGGCGATGCGGCAACGGGCACCGGCTTCGTCCATGACATCGATCGCCTTATCCGGAAGGTAGCGACCGGTGATGTAGCGCTCGCTGAGCCGGACGGCGCAGGCGAGGGCCTCGTCGGTAATCTTGGCGTGATGGTGGTCTTCGTACTTGCGGCGGAGGCCATGGAGGATGGCGATGGCTTCGTCGATCGAGGGGGCGTCCACGCGGACCGTCTGAAAGCGACGTTCGAGGGCGGCGTCTTTCTCGATGTACTTGCGGTACTCGTTCATCGTGGTGGCCCCGATGCACTGGAGTTCTCCTCGGGAGAGGGCGGGTTTAATGATGTTGGAGGCATCCATCGCGCCCTCGGCGGAACCGGCTCCGACGAGTGTGTGGAGCTCGTCGATAAAGAGAAGGACGCTCTTGAGTTTGCGAATCTCCTCCATGACCGCCTTGATTCGTTCCTCGAACTGGCCGCGGTATTTGGTGCCGGCGACCATGAGGGCGAGATCGAGGGTGATGACTTTTTTATCCCTGAGAATTTCGGGCACGTTGCCGGAGGCGATCTCCTGGGCGAGGCCTTCGACGATGGCGGTTTTACCGACGCCGGCTTCACCGATAAGGACGGGGTTGTTCTTCGTGCGGCGGCAGAGAATCTGGACGACGCGTTCGATCTCGTTTTTGCGGCCGATGACTGGATCGAGCTCGTTTTTGCGGGCGAGTTCGGTGAGGTCGCGGCCGAAGGCCTTGAGGGCGGGGGTTTTGAGATCCTTGCGGGCAGGGCCGGCACTCCCGGCGGTGGTGACCTCGGGTGAGGAAGAGGATTCCTCCATGCCCCCCGCGAACTCGGCGCCTTCCTCGAAGTTGGGGTCGAGCTCCCTGAGGACTTCCTGACGGGCGCGTTCGATATCGACTTCGAGGGACTTGAGGACGCGTGCGGCGACGCCGTCTCCCTCGCGGAGGAGGCCGAGGAGAATGTGTTCCGTGCCGACGTAGGAGTGATGCAGGGCCTTGGCTTCCTTGCTGGCGAGGGCGAGGACTTTTTTCACGCGGGGGGTGTAGGGGATGTTGCCGGTAACTTTGGTGTCGGGGCCGGTGCCGACCTGTTTTTCGACCTCCATGCGGACGGTTTCGAGATCGAGGCCCATCTTTTGAAGGACGTTTACGGCGACGCCTTGGCCGAGCTTGATCAGGCCGAGGAGGATGTGTTCCGTACCCACGTAGTTGTGGTTGAAGCGGTCGGCCTCTTTGCGGGCGAGAGCGAGAACCTGTTGGGCACGCGGAGTGAAATTATTCACCAGAGAAGTTTAACCCAAGAGGGTCAAAGGTGCAATTTACGCATGGCGGGCTCGGGCACGCCCTTGAGAGTTTCGCGAAGGAGGTCGGCGCGGAAGGCATCGCGCTCCTCGGCCCCGAGTTTTTTTTGGGAAGCATGCTGGAGGTGGGCGGGCTGGGTGGAAATGAGAAGAGCATCGAGTTTGGGTTTAAGGGTGGCTGGGAGGAGGGCGAGGTCGGCAGCAAGGCGGAGGAGGCTGAGCAGGTTGAGGGCTTCCTTGGAGGATATGGAATAGGCGTGGAGGACGATCCCGTAGGAGCGGCCGGCCTGATCGCCGAGCATGCGGGCTTTTTCCTGGATGAGTTTCTGGCGTGCATTATTTTCCAGTTCGATGAGTTGGCGGACGACCTTGACGAGGCGGTCGAGGATCTGGCGTTCGGATTCGCCCAAGGTGGTTTGGTTGGAGATCTGGAAAAGGTTGCCGAGGGCCTCGGTGCCTTCGCCGTAGAGGCCGCGGACGGCGAGGCCGAGCTGGTTGACCGACTTGATGACCTGGTTGATCTGCTCGCCGAGGACGAGGCCGGGGAGGTGGAGCATGGCGGAGGCGCGCATGCCGGTGCCGACATTGGTGGGGCAGGCGGTGAGGTAGCCGAGGGAGGGGGAGAAGGAAAATTCGAGTTTTTCCTCGAGGGCGGTGTCGAGTTTGTCAGCGGCTTCCCACGCCTCGAGGAGGTGAAAGCCGGGTTGGAGAGCTTGGAGACGGATGTGATCTTCCTCGTTGATCATGACGGAGAGACTTTCGTCGGCGCTGACGACGAGGCCGCTGCCGGCGTTTTTGGCGGCGTGTTCGCGGCTGATGAGGTGTTTCTCGACGAGGAGTTGCTTATCGAGGGGGGTGAGAGTTTCCATGGTGACGGAAACTTTGGCAGGGCGCATGAGGGGGAGATCGGTCACGGCGGGCTGGATCTGTTCGAGGAGCTTGAGGCGGTCGGCTTTTTTGAGCCAACCGGGAAAGGGAAAGTCCTTCACGTTGCGGGCGAGGCGGACGCGGCTGGTAATGACGATGCCAGAATCGGTTTCAGGCGCTGATGCGGCGGCGGCGTGTCCGTTATCCGGTTTCATCTGTGCAAGATTACCCGCGCGCAGTGGGCTTGGCAACGGGATGCGCGGATTGGTGGAGTTGACGAAGCGAATAACCCTCGGGACGATGGGGGGATGGCAGGAACCCGGACCACGGAGTATGCGGTGAGGGCGTTAGTGGCGTTGGCCCTTGGGGGTGATAGCGGGCAGGTCAAGCAGGCGGCCGCGTTGGCCCAGATGTCGGGGACTCCGGCAAAATTTTTGGAACAGGTTTTACGTTCCCTTAGGAAGGGTGGTTTTGTGAAAAGTCGGCGTGGCGCAGGAGGAGGATACGAACTGGCCAGATCGGCGGAGACCATCAGGATGAGCGAAGTGGTTGCCTGGATGGAGGGGGACACTGAGCCGTCCTCTGGGCGACGTGGGGATGTTTTGGGGGAGGAGTGGTTTCGGATCAAGGCGCAGTCGGAGTTGGCGGCGCAGGCTGTCCTCGCATCGGAAAATCTGGCCAAGTTATTGGAAAAAGTAAAAGTGCGGGGTGCGGCCAAGGGGAAGTTGGGGGAGTACCAGATTTAAGGTGGAACCCATTTTTTTTGTAATATATTTTCAGGGCGGCAAATCATCCAAGAACCAAATTATTGTCCACGAGCAACTTACAAGATATTCTTTGAAGAAATAAAAATTTGAAAAAATCAATCGTCTGATATATATTATCTTCTGTGAACATTCATAGGGTATTCGGTTTACGTTGGGGTAAGTCAATTTTGCTTTTGGTCTCGCTCATAGGTTTCGTTGAGTTCTCACGAGCCGCCGTAGTTTTCAACAACGTGCCTGCCACTCTTGACCTCTCGTATGTCAGTCACGCGTATCAAGCGAATGAAACGACGGTTCTTGGAAATTATGTCCAGTTGACCACGAACAGCACCGCGCGGTATCTGACATCGGTCACCGTGACGATGGTGACGCAGGCCAAAGCAACAAATTGGGCGGCTCTTTACAACTCCAACAACGCGGGTTGGTCCCAAAATCTGACTGCGGTCATCTATTCCGTGGACAATACTGGAGCTGCTCCGGTTCTGAATTATGTTGTCAGCCAGACCCAGAATTTTCTAGTTCCATGGAAACCTCTGGATGACCCATATAATGGGTATGCCTTCAATGCGACATTCACATTTGATGGGAGTGTGACAATACCCTCCCAACTTGTAATCGGGTTAACATTCAATACCCAAAATTATGGTTTTGATCCTACCGGGGTATCCGGTCCTTATAACTCTTTGAATGTGGCCATCGATCCAGCGGTGCCAACCGTTGGAAGCGATCTGGATCCCAGTCATGTTTACATCGATAACGCAACCGTCAGCACGCTGAACGGAACGGTGGATGGCAGCCCTTTATTCAAGGTCGAAGCCACCGGTTATTTTTATGAAACATGGATCGCCAGCTATGGTTACACGGTGGGGGCAGCGGGAGCTCTCCGCGACGATGATCCGGATCACGATGGACTCAGCAACTTGACCGAGTTTGCTTTCGGCACCGATCCCACGCGCTACGACCACTCGCCCATCACCATCACAAAAACCAGCTCGACCGAAGTCACGATTAGTTACTTGGCCAGAAATGATGGAAGTGTCAGCTACGAACCCCTGCTTAACGAAAATTTACAATCTGGCAGTTGGTCTGCGGCAAACGGAACCCGGACGGTGCCATCCGTTTCGGGGAATTACGACACCGTGCAATATGTTTATTCGACTGGGGTGAACCGCAAATTTTTCAAAGTCCAGGCGACCGAAGTACCGTAATCTTTTTCCGCGGGCTAATCTTCATTGCGGGTTGCCCTCCCGCTTCTTCGATTTAAGGTAATTCCATGTCTTCTGAAACTACATGGACACGCTGGCCAGAGGCGGAAGGTCCGATCTTTACCGTGGGCAACCTTCGGGTGGATCTGACGATTCTGTTGGTGGGTCTCCAGACGCTGGCCATGGTGGCTGGCGCGGTTTTGACGGCCTCTGGGCTGGGTTCCTGGGTCACGGGGGGGGTCTTCACGCCATCTGCGCTGCAAGAGGGGCATGTCTGGACCCTGTTGACCTATCCGTTCGTCCACGATATTCGGCAGGAGGGGATCTGGTTCGCCCTGGAGATGCTGATGTTTTTTTGGTTTGGCCGGGAAGTGGAATCGGCCATCGGGCGCAAACCGTTGGGTATGCTCTATGCCGCATTGGCGGTGGTGCCTGCGTTGATTGGTGCCGGCGTTGCTCCGTGGCTGGGCGCTGGTGTTTTCACGGGTTCCAGCACGATTAGTTTCGCGGTATTCCTCGCTTTTTGCGCTTTGCATCCGGAAGCGCAGTTTTTCTTCGGGCTACCCGCCAAGTGGGTGGGTTGGATTCTGATGGCCGTGTACAGTCTGACCTACTTTGCGGGGCGGGACTGGCCGGGAGGAGTCCAGCTGTGGGCCTCCGCGTTGCTCGCGGTGGGTTGGGTCCGGCAAGGCGGGATGGAGTGGCCGAAAATCTCTTTTCCCGGCGGTCGGCAAAACACGAGTAAGAAAAAAACGGGAGCGGTGCGCAAAGTGGCCGGGCTTTTGCCACTCGAAAAGGTGGATCCGATTCTAGAAAAAATCTCGCGGGAGGGGATGGGATCGCTGACGGTGGCGGAGACAAAGTTGCTCGAAGATGCGCGGGCCAAGTTGCTGCAAAAAGATCGGCAAAGCGGCTCGGTGCGCTAATTCGAAGAAATGTCGCTCACCGCAAACAAGAAGGCCCTAGGGAGGGTGGATGGGCCGGAGTGGAAGCCTCAGGAACGCGGAACCCTATGTTTTGTCATCGCGGGGGGCAAGATTCTGCTCATCGAAAAGAAAAGGGGATTGGGGAGTGGCAAGGTGAACGGGCCGGGGGGGAGAATCGAGCAGGGGGAGACCGCGGAGCAGGCGGCGATCCGGGAGACGCAAGAGGAGGTGGGAATCACGCCGACGGGGATCGAGTGGGCGGGGGAGTTGAGTTTTCAATTTCGCGACGGGTACTCCCTGCACTGTTCGGTGTACCGGGCGGCGGGCTGGGAGGGAAAGTTGATCGAGACGGAGGAAGCCAAGCCTTTCTGGCAGGGGACGGAGGAGATTCCGTATGATCGCATGTGGGCGGATGATGAGCACTGGATGCCGCGACTATTAGCGGGGGAAAAATTCCGGGGTTGGTTCGAGTTTGATGGAGATCGGATGGAGTGGTCGCGAATGGAGAAGGCGTGAGTCGGATGGTGTTGGTGACGGGGGCGGCCGGGTTTATCGGCTACCATCTGTGCGAGCGTCTTCTGGGGCAGGGGGATGAGGTGGTCGGGTTGGATAATTTGAACGACTACTACGACCCGAAGCTGAAGGAGGCGCGGCTAGAGCGCTTGAAAAAAAGCCGGGCGTTCCGATTTCTGCGGGCGGATTTGGGGGATCGGACCGGGGTGAAGATATGGCGGGAGGTCCGACCTGACGTGGTGGTGCATCTGGCGGCGCAGGCGGGGGTTCGGTACAGCCTGACGCACCCCCACACCTATGCGCGGAGCAATCTGGAGGGGATGTTGGATGTGCTCGAAGCCTGCCGGGCGGAAAAGACGCCGAATCTGATTTTTGCCAGTTCCAGTTCGGTTTACGGGTTGAATCAAAGCATGCCTTTTTCGGAAAGGGATAACGTGGATCATCCGGTCTCCCTGTACGCTGCGACGAAAAAAGCCAACGAGTTGATGGCGCACTCCTACGCACACCTGTACGGGATCCCATGCACGGGGTTGAGATTTTTTACGGTGTACGGGCCGTGGGGGCGTCCAGACATGGCTTACTACCAGTTCACCCGGGCGATTTTGGAGGGGAAGGAAATCGAGCTCTACGGCGAGGGAAAGATGCTGAGAGATTTCACTTATGTGGATGACATCGTCGAGGCGGTGGCCCGGTTAACGGCCCAGCCAGCGGTGCCGAATCCCGCTTGGGACGGAAAGAATCCGGATCCAGCCACCAGCCCCGCCCCGTACCGGATTTACAACATTGGGAACAACGCGCCTGTGGAGCTGATGCGCTTTGTCCGGGCGATCGAGTCGGCCACGGGGAAACAAGCGAAGATCGTGAAAAAGCCGGTTCCCCCCGGGGACGTGCTGGCCACGGCGGCGAATGTGGATGATCTGGCGAAAGCGGTGGGATTCCGGCCGAAAACCTCCGTGGAGGAGGGGATCAAGAAATTTGTGGATTGGTATCGAGAATATTATCGAGGGTGAGGCTGGGGGGCCAAGGCTGGGCCGAGATAGTTCCGCTTAAAGCGGGATGGATTCGTCGATAAGCATGAGGGGGATGCCGTCGCGCACGAGGTAGCCGCGGTGCGCGTCATCTCGCACGAGAACCGCCTCGAATGAGTCGGAGACAATTTCGCCGCGGATATTTTTCAGTCCGCCGGTTTTGGCGGAATGTTGCAAGCGGGCGAGAAGAATGGGATCCGCCAAGCGCAGGGGTTGCCGGGACTCGGGGCAACGGAGAATGGCGAGAAGCTCCCGATCCTTTGAGGGGGCGCAGACCGAAGTCATGGATGGTGTTCCCGGAAAAGAATCCGGGAGGATGCTTATTTGATTTTTTTGAGAAGCGGCAGACCTGTGCGTTCGTTTTCGGTTACTTCATAACCTTGGGGTAGAGCTTCCATGGCACCGGCTCCGGGAAGGGAGGCGAAATAATAAAGAGTGACGACTGCGCCACCCCTGAGGGTTTGTTGGCGGCTGTGGAGGTAGTAGGTTTTTCCGTTTTTCTTGCTCGCGCTGCTGAATGACATAGGGGCTTTTCTCCTTGGGTTAATCTTGTGTGGCTGTTCGTGGGAGTGTGCAGTCTGTCGGGCTTTTGCAAACTCTTTTCTTCCACCTCTTCGGAGTGCCTCCCTCATTAAAAATCAAAAATCATTTCCCCAAATCCCACCTCCGTGAACCCTGTGTCTCCATGAGAAGATTTTCTCTCACAGAGGCACAGAGAACACAAAGACCATAATCAAAAATCAAGAATCCGCGTCTGCGTCCCGCAGCCGCGGGACCCGGCCAACAGTTGTTTTCGGTTTTGAAGTTTAGGTAGCGGCGGCCTCT
>CAIVGD010000175.1 GCA_903905395.1 uncultured Verrucomicrobiota bacterium | reverse complement strand
GGTAGGGGAACATATCGAGAATGTATTTTTTTGGTTTTTCGGAACCGGGCTCGCCGGGTTGGGCGGCGCGAAAACAGTTGGCCTCCGCCCAGGCTTTCTGCCAGCGGGGTTCGATTTCAGCGAAGGGATAAGGCGCGCGGGTTGCCATAACGAGGATGAGGAATCATTAAACGCAAAGCCTAATGCGAAGTCGAATCTCCTCTCTCTAGGATGATGTTCAGGCAGAATCGATTTTTGTCATGATTGATCGCCACATCCGGATTGTTTCCTTTGGAATTCGTGGAGACATTTTATGGGTTGTGACCATGATTCCTTGTCAGCAGGCCACCGCAACTCAACTCGATGAATACCGCGAATGAAACTGAACAAATCCGATAAGGAAAAGGAATCTCTTTGCGAAAATGGGGCGCTCGACTTACGCAAGTCAGGCCAAGCGATCCTCAAATGGCTGAAGATCACGGCGGAGAATATCTTCCGACAGGATCGGCGTATTCATATTCATCAGTTTGTTGAGGCGGAATTCCGCCGACCAGGCCAATGACCAGGAAACTTCGTCTGTGGATCGCCACGTGCAACCGTGGGAAGACGCGTGAATTCATGAATCTGGTGGGGGACCGTTGGCGGGTGAGGGGTCTCCATGGTGTGTTGGGCTTGCCGGTTATTCGTGAAACGGGAAAGACATTTGCGGCCAATGCGAAGATCAAGGCACTGGCCATCAGTCGATCCATCCCTACGGCGCTTGTCTTGGCGGACGACAGCGGACTGGTTGTGCCAGGTCTTCGGGGCCGGCCAGGGGTACGATCGGCCCGTTTTGCAGGTCCCCGAGCTACCGATCAGGATAATCGCAGAAAGCTTTTAAGACTGCTGAAGGATCGAACTGGGAGTGAGCGAAAGGCTTATTTTCAGGCCTCTTTGGTTCTGGCCCGGAATGGACGGATTCTGGGAATTGCAGAAGGCCGGGTTTGGGGCCAGATCACACCCGAGGAACAAGGGAAGGGAGGGTTTGGCTACGACCCCATCTTTCGACCTCAGGGCTTTCAAAAGACATTCGGAGAGTTGCCTTCAAGGACGAAAGACCGAATCAGCCACCGAGCCAAGGCAATGAGGGGATTGGTTAGGGTACTTAGCAACATCAAGGCAATACCAGCGCCTAAAAAGCGTATTTGATACAATATTTATTGTGCGACAAATGGCGCTCCTTGGTTCAGATTGGTGCCTGAGTGGTGTCCTTCACCGCGCCCGTGCTCAGAGCATGCTGCGAGCATGCTCGCAGCATGGGAGCCATGGATTTGACAGTCTTTGCTAATCTTTGTAGATAAGTAGGCGTGAATATATCCCTCACCCCTGAATTGGAGAATGTCATTAAGGCAGAGGTGGATTCTGGTCTCTACAACAACGCCAGCGAAATCATCCGCGAAGCGCTTCGCGAATCTATCAAACGGGAACGTGAGAGCGACTGGCTCCAGCGAGAGGCCTCCATTGGCTTTGTCCAACTGGAGGCGGGTCAACTGGTTTCCGTGAAGTCCAAACAAGAGCTTATGGATGCAGTACGTCAGCCCGCATGATGCTTGAGCTAACCCACGCCGCATTGGACGATCTTCGGTCGATTCGCGCTTACACTTTGGAACGCTGGGGCTCAAACCAGGAACAGGTTTATCTGGATAAACTCTACCGTACATTCGAATGGATCAGGAAGGATTCCTCGCCCTTCCGCTTTCGCCATGATCTTTTTCCCAATTGCCAAATTGCCGGCGAAGGAAAACACGTGATTCTTTTTCGGTTGAAGGCCGATACCCTCCAAATAGTACGTGTTTTGCATAGGGCTATGGACTTCAAACGCCATTTCCCAGCCGACTAGTTCACTTCGTGCTCAGAGTAGTGCCAGAGCAAAGAGACAAAATGTCTCACTACGATCAGTGAATCAGGCCCCAGCGCTTCGTGATCGGCCAGTACACAAAGGCCCCCTTGCCCACTAGATTGGCGGCTGGAACCGGACCCCAGCCACGACTGTCGAAGCTGTTGGGACTATTATCCCCCATCGCCCAATAATCCTTGGCTGGAACCCGATACTCGTCTCCAGGCTTGGCCAGATAACTCGGCCCGAATGTGTACCCAGGATAACCATCCTTCTGCGCCGCCACCCTTTGACAAGCCGGATTCTGGGCCGGTTGACCGTTGATCCAAAGCTCCGGAGGTCGAACCTCGAGCACATCCCCACCCACCGCCACGCACCGCTTAATATAATACTGGGACCCCTCTATTCCTCGAAGCCTGAGACCTGATTCGATCCCTTCGATCTTGTCCGTGGTAAAAACAAAAGTCTCCGCCCGTCTCGGCTTGCGGATCTGGAAGATAAATTTATTCACAAAAAGATGATCCCCAGTGGCGGAACTGAAATTTGCGAGAATATCGCCGCTTTTCACCTGGTCTCCCGAACGCGCGCGCAAACCGCCCTCCCGCGCTTCCTGCAAACTGGTCCAAAGGGTCTCCGTCCAACCATCAGCGACTATTTCCGTCGTGGTCCACGGCAGTATTCCCGCGAGCCGTCCTTCCCTCACCGAAAGGATTCCGCCGTCCCTGGGCACCACCGCGCGATGATAACTTTTGCCTTCGAGAATTAAATCCCGCACCCGTACGAACGGTCCGGGCGGCAGATTCGTCTCCGGTTGATTTAAAATTCCCAGAAGAGTCGGCCGCATGGAATGGGTCGGAATCTTGAAGGGTTGTAGAAAATAAGCCCTCACGCCTAAAGCCAGGGCAATCGCCACGAGAGCCACCTCGGCATTCTCCCTCCGGCCATGATGCCGATCCGTCCGAAGAAGATCACCATATCGGGCTTCCAACTGCTCCAGAATCTCCCGCCGCCGCGTGCCGGGGGTGATCCACCGGAGTGCCTCCGCGCATAGCCCCCTCCCCTCCCCCAGTCGCGTCAGGAAGGCAGTCGGCAAAATATCTTTCCCGTAGCGATAACGTTTCGCGAGGAAATGTCCGATGGCGCGGAGTTGTTTCCGTTCGGTCTTGGCCTTACCAAAAAAAAGAAAATCCATCATGATTAATCTCCAAAAGCCTTGAGCACCTGTAGAAAAGCTTCCTGAGGAATATTTACCTTCCCAAACTGTTTCATGCGCTTTTTGCCCTCTTTTTGTTTTTCGAGAAGTTTTCTCTTCCGGCTGATGTCGCCCCCATAGCACTTGGCAGTCACATTCTTTCCCACACTTTTCACATCCTCACGCGCGACAATCTTTCCGCCAATCGCGGCTTGTAGGGATACCCGGAACAACTGAGGCGGAATGACCTCCTTGAGCTTGGCTGTCAGAGCGCGTCCCCGCGCCGGTGCTTTTTCGCGGTGCACGATGCAGGAGAATGCGTCCATCGGCTCCCCGTTGACAAGAATCTCCAGCTTCACGAGATCGTCCGCCCGGTACGGCCCGTGTTCGTAATCCATGGATCCATAGCCCCGAGTAATGCTTTTGATCCGGTCGCTGAAATCTACGAGAATTTCGTTCAGGGGAATTTCCGTCGTCAACATGACCCGTTTGGCGTCCAAGGAATCCGTCTTTTGCAAAGCACCGCGTTTCTCCCGCACCATCGCCACCAGATCTCCGATGTTCTCGTTCGGACACAAAAGAAAGACGGTCACCATGGGCTCGCGAATCTCCTCGATGACGCTGGGATCCGGCAGTTGCACCGGGTTTTCCACAGAAAGAACTTTTCCACTCGTGAGACGGACTTCATAGATCACGCTCGGATAGGTGGAGAGCACCTCCATCGCGAACTCGCGGGACAACCGCTCCTGCACAATCTCCATATGTAGGAGACCCAGAAAACCACAACGAAATCCGAACCCCAGAGCGGGTGAGCTTTCCGGAATAAAGACAAGGGAGGAATCGTTGACCTGAAGTTTACCAAGGGCGGTCTTTAGTTTTTCAAAATCCTCCGTATTGATCGGGTAAAGACCGGAAAAAACCATCGGCTGAACTTTGCGGAATCCAGTCAAAGGCTCTTTGGCGGGGTGGATGGAACTTGTGATCGTGTCTCCAATGTCGATCTCGGCCGTGGTCTTGAGATTTGCCACCAAATAGCCCGAGTCCCCAGGGCCTAGTTTTTTGCCAATTGTCATCTTGGGATTGAAGGTGCCGACTTCCTTCGTCTCGTATTTCCGCCCACTCTGCATAAGTTGGATCGGTGTGCCGGCCGTGAGTTCCCCGGAAATAACGCGGACATAGGCGATAACTCCGCGGAAAGTATCAAACACACTGTCGAAAACGAGGGCCTTCAATTCTTTCCCATCCGCATCCTTCGGCGGGGGTAGGCGTGTAATGATCGCCTCCAGAACATCACTGATCCCCTGCCCTGTTTTCGCACTGACGAGAATCGCCTCATCGCCAGGAATCGCCAAAATCTCCTCCAGCTGTTTTTTGACACCGGGAATATCGGAGCTGGGGAGATCAATTTTATTGATGATCGGAATCAAGGTCAGCCCCTCCCGATTCGCGAGGTGGACATTAGCCACGGTCTGCGCTTCGACTCCTTGGGCCGCATCGACCACGAGAAGAGCCCCTTCGCACGCGGCCAGAGAGCGCGAAACCTCGTAGGAAAAATCCACATGGCCCGGGGTGTCGATCAGGTTGAGACGATAGGTTTTTCCGTCCTTCGCAGTATAACTCAAAGTCACGGGATGAGCCTTGATCGTAATGCCGCGTTCGCGCTCCAGATCCATCGAGTCCAGTAGCTGGGCATGCATATCCCGCTCCGCAATCAAACCCGTGGCCTGCAACAATCGATCGGACAGGGTTGTCTTCCCATGATCGACGTGGGCAATGATACAAAAGTTTCTTGTGAGAATCGGTTCCATGGGAGAACGGAGAAAACGGGCTTAGCCCGACACGTTTCCAGAACGGGCGGCCGCTCTGAGGTTGGCCACCGCCTGGGTCAGATCCGCTTGCTGAAAGAGATGGTTGCCCGAAACCATGATATTGGCTCCCGCCTTCATGCAGGCGACGGCCGTGGCATCACTTATCCCGCCATCCACCGTGATATCTATATTATAGTTTTGCCGGAGGATGAGCTCACGGGCTTCACGGATTTTTGGAAGAACTTCCGCAAGAAAAGGCTGTCCGCCGAATCCGGGGTTCACTGTCATGCAGAGAAGTTGATCGCATTGGGAGAGCAGCGGCGCGGCGTGTTTCAGAAGCGTCGCCGGATTTATGGCCAACCCAGCCCGACACCCCTTTTCTCGAATCGAAGCCAATGTCCGAGCGACCTGATGGCGCGCCTCGAGGTGGACGTTGAGGCAATCGGCCCCCGCCTCGATGAAATCGCCGGCATAACGATCCGGTTGTTCGATCATAAGATGAACATCGAGGATCGCCTCGCCCATTAAGCGGCGCAGGACGCGAACCATGTTCGTCCCAAAGGAAATATTGGGGACGAAGTGACCATCCATGATGTCGATGTGGACCCATTCGGCCCCGCTCGCCTTGATCCGCTCCGCCTCGGCCTCGATTCTGCCAAGATCGGCCCCAAGAATGGAGGGGGCTATAATCAGGGGGCGGTTCGTCATGTGGCCTTTCGTTTTTCCATGATCTCGATCTCGTATCCTTCAGGCGCATCGAGAAAGGCAAAGTGGCTCCCGTGCTCGGTGCGTGTGGGACCATCGGACCAGGGGTAGCCCAAGGACTTGGCATGTCGGCCAAAGGCCTCCAGATTTTCAACTTCAAAAGCGAGGTGAACCAAATCCGCCGGCACCTTCACCGGACCGGCCGCGGGATAGTGACAAAGTTCCAACATTTCGCCGCCAGCTTCTGATTGGAGAAAGACCAACGTACTGCCCCGCGGCGAAGTGCGTTGGGAGACTTTTTTGAGTCCGAGCACCTTCTCGTAAAACTCAAGTGAGCTTTCCAGATTTTCAACCCGGAATCGCGTGTGGAGCCATCGGCCAACTTTCATATGGGAAGCTATCATTCCCTCCCTGCCCCCCTCCGTCGAACAGTAATCTCT
>CAIVGD010000174.1 GCA_903905395.1 uncultured Verrucomicrobiota bacterium | reverse complement strand
GATCCACGATTCTTTCCCTGGCAAAAAGTCGCACTCCAACCCCAGCCGAATGGGAAGTTTGGGAAACTCCGCCCGCGCCTCGTCCACCAGGCGGAGGTACTCAGGAAAATCAGCCAAATCCATCCGCCAATCGTCGAATTTCGATGGCATCGGGTTGTGCTCGGAAAAGCCGATCTCCTGCAATCCTTTTCGGACCGCCTCGGCGGCGTATTCCCGGGGATGCCCCGTCGCGTGACCACAGAGCGGGGTATGCATGTGATAATCAAAGCGCATCTCCCATATTTACCCTTCTCGGAGACCTTTTCCAAGGGCAGAGGGCGGCGTTGCCCAAAGGGCCATGATTCGGCATAATCGGCGGATGCCTGACTCAACCCAAATTCATCTCTCACCCTCTCGTCTGCGCACCGCCCTGGCCCGTTTTCGTCGACTCCGCATCCTCGTGGTGGGCGATCTTATGTTGGACGAGTTTATTTACGGTCGCGTTTCCCGCATCTCCCCAGAAGCCCCCGTTCCGGTTGTGCATGTCGAAAAGGAAAAGGCCTACCCTGGGGGCGCCGCGAATGTCGGACGGAATCTGGCAGCCATTGGAATCCACGCTGAACTGAGCGGTGGGATCGGTCAGGATTCCGCAGGACAGCGACTCCTCGGACTCCTCCGCCATTCCAAGATTGGAACTTCAGGGATCTGCCGTTCTCGTAAATTTCCCACCATCCTGAAAACCCGGATCCTCGCCCGACAACAGCAGGTCGTCCGAGTGGATCGGGAGGAGCCGAGTCATCTTTCTCCCAAAGAACGAAATGCCGTCTTAAGAAAAGCCCTGCAGGTTCTTCCTCGTTGTGACGCCGTGATCCTCGAGGATTACGGGAAAGGTCTCTTCGATCAGCCGTTCGTTGACGAACTTTTGCAAGCCGCCCGGAAACACAAGATCCCCTCCGCCGTGGATCCCAATATCCATAATTCACTTCACTGGAACGGCGCCACCTTGGTGAAGCCGAACCGGGCCGAAGCTTTTAGCGCCCTCGCTCAACCCGACTCCTCCAACCCCAAGGACTGGATCGCCGCCGGGGAGGAACTTCTCGTGCGATGGTCCTGCCAACATCTCCTCCTTACCCTTGGCGAACACGGAATGATCCTTTTTCAACCCAACGAAAAGCCCTACTCGATCCCCAGCCGGGCGCGCGAGGTGTACGATGTTTCCGGAGCTGGCGACACCGTCATCTCCCTTCTCGCCGCCGGTCTGGCCGCTGGTTTGACGGGACAGATATCCTCAGAGCTGGCCAACTTGGCCGCAGGTATCGTGGTCGGCAAGCTCGGTACCGCCACGGTCACTCCCGAGGAAATTTTGGAGGCCGCTCGGAATCATGGGTAAGGCCGCCGTTTTCCTCGACCGCGACGATACGTTGATCGAAAACGTTCCCTACCTCGGCGACCCAGCCAAGGTGAAACTTATGCCTGGCGCCAAAGAGGCGGTCGCCACTCTTCACCAGGCCGGGTTTCCCCTGATCGTCGTTTCCAACCAGTCCGGGGTGGGACGCGGTCTGATAACCAAGGAGCAGGTCCGCGCGGTGGATGCAAAAATGGAGGAGCTCCTTGGAAGTAGAAAAGTTTTTACCGCATTTTTTCACTGCTACGCCGCGCCCGGGGATCCGTACGACGAAAAACGAAAACCCTCCCCGCTTATGCTTCAGGAAGCCGCTCGAGACCATCATCTGGATCTAGCCAAATCCTTCATGGTCGGAAACCGGCTGAGCGATATCCAAGCGGGGCAAGCCGCCGGTTGTCGGACGGTGCTTTTACATCTTCGGATCCCCGAGGAAGATCGAGCCGAAGCCTCCCGCCTGGCTTCCATCGTGGCCCTCGACTGGAAATCCGCCTCTGACTGGATTTTTAAACAACACCTGGAGGATCTATGAACGAACCACGGGTGGTGGCCGTCATCCCCGCCCGCTACGCCTCCACCAGGTTTCCGGGGAAACCCCTCACCCTCATCTCCGGAAAACCTCTTCTCCAGTGGGTCTGGGAAGGTTGCATTCAATCTCGGACCATTCTGAAAGTCTGGATCGCCACGGACGATAAACGGATCGCGCAGGTGGCTCGCAGTTTCGGAGCCATGGTGACCATGACACGAGGCGACCATCTCTCGGGGACCGATCGTGTTGCCGAAGCCTCCAAAGATTGGTTTCCAGATTGGGTCATCAACATCCAGGGCGACGAACCGCTGATTCACGGCTCCTTGCTTGATCGCTTTATCGCAGGCCTCAATCCCTCTTTCGGTATGGCCACGATGGCAACTCCCCTCACCGATCCTGCTGATCTGCAAAAACCGGATGTGGTGAAAGTCTCCTTTAACCGAACTGGAAAGGCGTTGGGTTTTCGTCGCTTGGTCGAGCTAGCCGAGGCCAAGGATTGGTCCCACCAACACGTGGGGATTTACGCGTACCAACCCAAAACTCTCCAGAAAATCGTCCGCCTGCCTCCCAGCACGGGCGAGATTCGGGAGCGTCTGGAGCAGTTGCGAGCATTGGAGAACAGGATTGCGATTCAAGTCCTGCCGTTTACCTTCAATTCCGTTGGTGTGGACACGCCGGGGGACGTGCCACGCGCGGAACGAGCCCTGGCAGACCGCGCCACACGTATCTCTACATGAAATACATCTTCATCACCGGTGGCGTCATAAGTTCCTTGGGCAAGGGATTGACGGCGGCCGCTCTCGGGACCCTGTTGGAGCGCCGCGGCCTGAAGATCGCCCTGATGAAGTTCGACCCCTACCTGAACGTGGATCCCGGCACGATGAACCCGTACCAGCACGGGGAGGTGTATGTGCTCGAGGATGGGGCGGAAACGGATCTGGACCTCGGCCACTACGAACGTTTCACCTCCTGCCATTTAACCCGGAGAAACAACCTTACCGCCGGGCAAGTGTACGAAGAGATCCTGCGGAAGGAACGGCGCGGCGATTATCTGGGCAAAACGGTGCAAGTCATTCCTCACGTCACGGATGAAATCAAGAACCGGCTCCGCCATATGGGCCAGCATGAAAACTGCGATATCCTCATAACCGAAATCGGCGGAACTACCGGCGATATCGAGGGTCTTCCTTTTCTCGAGGCCCTGCGACAATTCTCGCTCGAGACCGGCCCCGGCCAGTGCCTGTTTATCCATGTCACCCTCGTGCCTTTTATCAAGGCCGCCGGAGAGTTGAAATCCAAGCCCACCCAGCAGAGCGTGGCCAAACTCCGGGAGATCGGGATTCAACCCCAGATTCTGGTTTGCCGGAGCGAGTACCCCATCGATCACGAAACCCGCCAGAAAATCTCCAACTTTTGCAATGTGTCCGTCGAGGCGGTCATCGAGGAGCAGGATGTGAAGCACACGATCTACGAGGTGCCCCTGATGTTGCACCGCGAGCGGCTCGACGAATTGGTGGTTTCCTATCTCGGTCTGAAAACACCGCCTGCCGATCTCCACGACTGGGAGAGACTGGTCGGTCGGATGATTTCACCCAAATACCGGACCAAGATCGCCATGGTGGGCAAGTATCTCGGTGTTCCAGACGCCTATAAAAGCGTAATGGAAGCTCTCTTTCATGCCGCATCTGGCGAGGACACCGGCGTGGATCTGATCAAGGTCGATGCCGAGGAAATTGAAAAGCAGGGGCCCGAGATCTTCCTGGATGGAGTGGATGGGATTCTCGTTCCAGGCGGTTTTGGAGAACGCGGTATCGAAGGCAAAATCGCCGCCGCTCATTATGCCCGCGAGAAAAAGATCCCCTACCTCGGGCTTTGTCTTGGCATGCAGGTGGCCGTCATCGAGTTTGCCCGCGCCGTGGCTGGTTTGAAAAAGGCGCACAGCTCTGAATTCGATCCCCAGACCCAACATCCGGTGATCTCACTTCTTCCCGGGCAAAACGCAGGCGGAGCCAAGGGCGCGACAATGCGCTTGGGAAGTTATATCTGCCAACTGACTCCCGGTTCGGTGGCCCACAAAGCCTACGGCCAATCCGAGATCAAGGAGCGCCACCGCCACCGTTACGAATTTAATAACGCCCATCGCGCCACACTGGAAAAAGCCGGCCTTCGGATCAGTGGAATTCACCCGCAAGGTGATCTGGTGGAGTGTGTCGAGATTCCGGATCATCCCTGGTTTGTCGCCTGCCAATTCCATCCAGAGTTTCGCTCTAAACCGGATGTTCCCCATCCTCTCTTCCGCGGTTTTGCCCATGCCGCCTTACTCCATGCCCAAAACAACTAAACCCAAGTTTCTCCTCATCGGCGGACCATGCGTTCTCGAATCCCGCAAGACCTCCCTTTTGATAGGGCGGACCTTGCGCGATCTCTGCCGTGGATTGGGTTGGGACTACGTTTTCAAAGCAAGCTGCGACAAGGCGAACCGTACCTCCATCTCTTCTCCTCGTGGCCCTGGCTTCGAGAAGGGCCTCCGAGAATTGGCGGCCATCCGCCGACAACTCAAGGTGCCCGTCTTGACGGATGTCCACACCCCGGAGCAGGCACGCCAGGCGGGTCGGGTTGTGGATATTTTACAAATCCCAGCCTTTCTCTGTCGTCAAACCGATCTTCTGCTGGCCGCCGCCAAAACGAAAAAGCCCGTCAATGTGAAGAAGGGGCAGTTCCTCGCTCCGGAGACGGTGGATTCCGTTATGGAAAAACTACGCCAAGGAGGTTGTAGAAAATCCTGGATCACGGAGAGAGGCACCACCTTCGGACATGGGGATCTCGTGGTGGATATGCGGGGTCTGGTCACCATGCGAAAGAGGGGGCATCGGGTAATTTTCGACGCGACTCATTCTGTCCAGCGCCCTGCCGGCGGTAAAGTCACTCGCGGAGAGGCCCGCTTCATCCCCGCCTTGGCGCGGGCCGCGGCCGCCGTGGGGATAGATGGTCTGTTTATCGAAGTTCATCCACACCCCAAAAAAGCTCTTTCCGATAAAGAAAGCATGCTTCCCCT
>CAIVGD010000173.1 GCA_903905395.1 uncultured Verrucomicrobiota bacterium | reverse complement strand
CCGATGACGCGGGACTCAGTGACGCGGTCCAGATGCGCTGTAGGTTCATCAAGCACATAGATCGAGCGGTCGGCAAGAAAAACGCGCGCAAAGGCTAATCGTTGGTGTTGACCACCGGAAATGCACATGCCATCCGGGCCGATGGGCGTCTCCCAACCTTGGGGCAGGCTCCGGATCCATTCCATAATCTCCGCGCTGCGGGCAGCATCCTCCAGTTCGGAGATCGGGGTATTCAACCGGCCGAGTTCGATCTCTTCACGGATTGTCCGACCAATGACTGGGCAGTCTTGCGGCAGGTAGGCAAGCTGCTCGTGCAACCATTGCTGCGAAACTTGAGTGGCGGGTGTGCCATTAAGCATCACGACGCCTTGCGTCGGGGGTAATGCCAAGGTCAGTAGCTTTGTAAGGGTGGTTTTGCCGCTGCCGCTGGGACCGACCAATAAGGTAATATGCCCGGCTTCCAGACGCAAGTTTACGTCATGAAGACTGAAATTACGATCGGAAAACTTCTGGTGCACATTGACGAACTCGACGCAGCGCATTGACTCGCGTGACGGTGGATGACCACTTGGCTTCCAGTACGATGGGGCATCCAGTATATCAAATACGCGTTGGGCGCTCGCCAGCGATTCGAGCAATGCTGTGCTGAAGCCAGCCAGCCGCGAGACCGACTTGTAGAACAGAAATAACGAACCGACAATAGCGGCAGCTGTACCGGGCGAGATCATGCCCAGGCGAATCTGCCAGCCCGCGTAACAGATGATCGCGACCGCGAAGGCTGTTGTGATAGTACGGCCAATCGGCGCAACGAGACATTTCCGGGCTATGTAATTAGACGCTTGGTGGTGGAACATGTCGTTGGCTTGGGGAAAACTCTCAACAATTTGCCCTGAAGAGTCGAAGCAACGGAGCAGGTCCCGTCCGCCAAGGAGATTTAGGAATCGCTGATGACTAGAGGCCCTGGTTTCCTGCAACCGCCGCGCCTGCTTTTGAAGGCCGCGAGTAGTCAGGCGGATAAACGTTAAGGCTAGGCCAAATCCCAGCAGGGCCAGAGCTGCCGCCTTCCAGTCCAAGTAGATCAGATAGCACGCCAGTGCCACCAAGCTGGCTGGCTGCCGCGCGAGCGTGCCGAGGACCAGACCGATAGCCTGCTGTGCGGCGGCTGTATCCTGCAGTGTCAGGTGGGCAAGTTCGCCGGGCGAGAGTTTCGCGATTTGTTGCTCAGAGAACGTGTGCAACTTCCGATGGACAGTATTCTGCAAATCTAGCACCAGCCGCTGAGTGGTGACGCTCATACGCCAATTATGGAAAGAATCAGCCAGGATTGAGGCGGCGATACACGCAGCTAGCAGACTCAATCGTAAGAGCATTTCCTCCCGCGGCGCGTTACCGGTGGCACTCTCGACCGAACGTTTTAACATAAACACTTGGCAAAACTCAGCACCGCTAGAGAACAGCCCTAGTGTTACTCCGAGCGCCAGTTGGTCACGGTAACGGCGTGTATAGGTAAACAGCCTCGTCAAGCACTCCCGATTGGTGCGTGGCGAGGAGACGGTCTGAAGTATATCGCTATCTGTGCTCATGTGGATGGTTTCATTTCGCTAGCAGGTGTATACCGATCTACCTGAGAGGAGGCGCCGGCGCCGTCTG
>CAIVGD010000172.1 GCA_903905395.1 uncultured Verrucomicrobiota bacterium | reverse complement strand
GGGCTTTTTGCTCTTAACGTTTTCCCCTCCCCCAGCTCTCGCGTGGGATGGGGAGTACCAAGTCGTCCAGCAGGACCCGATTGAGAAGTTCCCAAAGTGGACCGGGATTCTGGCGTCAGTCAAAACGGAGTTGGCGGAAAAGGCCGACGTCCAGGCGCCTTTTACTGGCGGATGGGAGGAGTTCATATCGAAGACCAAGTCCGACGACCGGATGGCGATGATCAAAAAAACCAACGAGATATTTAACTCCATGCACTATGTCACCGACCAAAAGAACTGGGGCGTGCCCGATCTTTGGAATACCCCGGTCCAGTTTACACAGTCGCCTGACTATATCGTTTCCGGACGAATAAGCGGCGATTGTGAAGACCACGCGATCGCGAAGTATTACGCCCTCCAGAAACTAGGATTCACCCAGGACGAACTACGCATTCTTGTGGTCAAGGATCTCAATCTGGGAGTCGGCCATTGCATTCTCGGAGTCATTTATGGGGGTCAGTGCCTCATCCTCGATAACCAGATCAAAAGCGTCTGGTCGGCTAGTCAGATCCACCACTACAAACCAATCTACGCCATCAACGAAACCCACTGGTGGCAGTTTATTCCCGCCAGTGCCGCCGCCCCGCCAGCCGACGCGGACGGACAAGGCAACTGATCTCGCCTCTACCGGAGCTTTTCACACCTCCCCGGGGAAGGCATTCTCATCCGCTCCATGTCTGACCTCGCCCCCGCCTACGAACCCGCCCAAGTCGAAGATCGGCTGTACCGCCAATGGAACGACCGCGGAGATTATCGCGCCCATCCGGAATCCAAAAAACCCGGCTACGCAATCGTCATCCCCCCTCCCAACGTCACCGGAATCCTCACGCTGGGTCACGTACTCAATAACACCATCCAAGACATTCTCGTCCGGCGCGCCCGCTTGCTCGGTCAAGAAGTTCTCTGGCTTCCGGGCACCGACCACGCCGGGATCGCCACGCAGACAGTGGTGGAAAGAACGCTGAAAAAGGAAGGCAAGATCCGCCACCGGGACGACCTCGGACGGGAGGATTTTTTAAAGGAAGTTTGGCAATGGAAGGATAAACACGGCGGGATCATCATTCAGCAACTCAAGAAACTCGGCGCCTCCTGCGACTGGTCTCGCGAACGATTCACCATGGACCCCGCCTACTCCGCCTGCGTCCAGCAAGTCTTTGTCGATCTCTTCCAAAAAAAGCTGATCTACCGAGGCCGCCGTATGGTCAACTGGTGTCCTGTCTCCCGTACCGCTCTCTCCGACGAAGAGGTGATAATGAAGGAGCAAAAAGGACTCCTCTACCACTTCCGCGTGCCGGTTGCTGGAACAAAAGATCAATTCCTCACCATCGCCACCACGCGGCCAGAGACCATCCCAGGGGACACCGCTCTCGCCGTGAACCCCAAAGATCCGCGCTACACCTCGCTCATCGGCAAATTCGCCCTGCGCCCCCTGCCCCCCGAATTGCCCGAGGAGCAACGCCGGATTCCCATTATCGGAGACGACCATGTCGATCGGGAATTCGGAACGGGAGTTCTCAAAGTCACCCCCGCCCACGATCCCGCCGATTTTGCCATCGGGCAACGCCACAAACTTCCCTCGATCGAGGTGATCAACGAATCGGGGGTGATGAATGCACAGGCCGGCACACATCTGGCCGGACTCGACCGCGCGAAGGCCCGTACCGCGGCCGTCGATCAACTCAGGGAGTTGGGCCTTTTCGAAAAGGAAGAGCCCTACATCAATCAGGTGGGTTTCAGCGAGCGTGCGGATGTCCCAGTCGAACCCCGTCTCTCTGAACAATGGTTTCTCAAATATCCCAGTGCGGAGAAGTCCCGCACCATCGTCTCTTCCGGCCAACTCCGCTTCTTTCCAGATCGTTGGGCCAAAGTATACGACCACTGGATGGGCAACCTGCAGGACTGGTGCATCAGCCGCCAACTCTGGTGGGGTCACCGCATCCCCGTCTGGTACCGCGACGAGGAGATGCTCTGCCAAATCAAATCTCCCGGGCATGGTTGGACCCAGGATCCCGATGTGCTCGACACCTGGTTTAGCTCTTGGCTCTGGCCTTTTGCCACCTTGGGTTGGCCTGACAAAACCGCCGAGCTGAAAAAGTTTTATCCCACAGCGGATCTGGTTACCGGGCCTGATATTATCTTTTTTTGGGTGGCTCGTATGATCATGGCGGGCTTCGAATACATGGGGGAACTCCCGTTCCGCAACGTATATTTCACCGGCCTGATCCGAGACGGCAAAGGACGGAAACTTTCCAAATCCCTCGGAAATTCGCCCGATCCGCTCGAACTCATCGCCAAATTCGGAGCCGATGGCCTTCGTTTTGGACTTCTGAGGATCGCCCCCCAAGGCTCCGACATCCGCTACGACGAGAAGCAGATGGAGGAAGGTCGCAACTTCGCCAACAAACTTTGGAACGCCTGCCGTTTCCGCCAGCAGCAGGGGCCTTCCGACCCCTCAGCCGACCCTGCCCGGCACTCACGCACCCCTTTTTGCGATCACCTCCTCAGCCAGTTGGATCAACTCGAACGCGATTTGGACCGGCTCTACGCACACTACGAATTCAGCCAGATCGCCCAGTCCCTCTACGGTTTCGTTTGGAACGAATTCTGTGCGCGCTTTATCGAAACTGCCAAAGCGGATTTCATGAATCCTGATTCTCCCACCCGCGCGGGAACTCTCGCCACCGCCGATTATGTCCTCTCCCACGTCCTGCGATTGCTTCATCCCTACATGCCGTTTATCACCGAGGAACTTTGGCTCACGCTGGGACTGGGAAGCAAAACCATACAGTTTTCCGAATGGCCGAAAACCGGCAAAGTAAAATGGGACAGCACGAACGCCCGAGTCGCCGAGGCGTGCTATGCTACGGCGGAAGCTGGCCGCCGTCTCCGCGGCGAATTCGGGCTTTCCGGATCCTCTAAATTGAAGTTCCTACTCCTCCCCACGTCGGGTTCCTTCCCTTCTTCCGAAGACCTCCGCACTCTGGCCAAACTCCTCCAAGCTGGGTCGGTGGAGCTCACCCAAACTTCTCCAAAAGCCCCCATGACCTCCACCTCTTGGGGCGAGTTGTACCTTCCGTTGGAGGGTCTCCTCGATCCCGCGAAGGAGCGGGCTCGTCTCGAAAAAGAAATCCTGTCGGCTGAAGCGGCCCGTGCCCGCGAGGGCGCAAAACTCGCCGACCCCAAGATGACAGCGAAAGCTCCGCCTGAAAAAGTTGCGGAGTGGCGCCGGATCGAACAGGAAGTCTCCGACCGGATTCTCCGTTTGCGGGAACAGTTCAATCTTTTCACAACTTAATCAAAAGAGGCGCCTTTTTCACTGGGCACGCAGGTCGGATCGCGGTTCCCTTCTTCTTTCATGGAACCCGGCACGACCATTCCCATTCTCGGCAAGGGCTACGTCCGCTACATCGACCACCTCGGCTCCGACCTCCGTATCGTGGAGTCGGCCCGCATTTCCTACAAGAGCCCGAGCAAGGGCGAAGATCAGGATAAGAAACTTCTCACTTATCTTTACAAACACCGCCACACCAGTCCGTTCGAGCAGTGCTCAATCACATACAATATTAAAATGCCGATCTTCATCATGCGCCAGTTCGTCCGCCACCGGACCTTTCGCCTCAACGAATGGAGTGCACGTTATTCCGAGCTGTCCGAAGAGTTTTACGTGCCCGCGAAATGGCGCGCCGCCGATGTCCAGAATAAGCAGGGCAGTCAGGATTCCGCATCCCTAGATCAGGCCGCTCTAACCCGCGAGGTGGAGGCCTTCCACCAAACAGCATACGGCACCTACCAAAACCTCCTCCAGCAGGGCGTCGCCCGGGAACTCGCCCGTACCGTTCTTCCCGTTAGCATTTTCACCGAGGTCTATGTCAACTGCGACCTGCACAATCTTCTCCACTTTCTCCACCTCCGGGAGGACGATCACGCCCAACTGGAAATCCGTGAAATGGCGGCCGCGATGCGGAAGATCGGGGAACAGCTCTACCCATGGACCTTTGAGGCCTATCACAAGTTTCGTTTGGGGGTGACGGATAAGCCGAAATCCGCTTAGATTCCTACATGGCAAAAAAATCCAATCCCAAACAACCCTCGGCACCCCTCCCCTGCACCAAAAAACGCTGTTGTCTCCACGTACTCGTGGCTGGAGCGATCGGCTTCATCGCCGCAGTTCTTTTATCCATGGGCTGCCCGATGCTCAAACGCTGCCCTATTTATTCCGAGATTTGCCCGGTCACCACGAATCTGAAAAAAATGGATACCGCCCTGACGAAGGGTGACCTCCCCACAGCTCAGGGTTTCGCACGAAAACTCAGTAAACAGTTTGAGCCCTCCCTGCCTGATCTTTCCGCCCTAGCCAGCCAAATCGCCTCCAGTCGCACCATTCCCGAGGCCCGGAGCACCTTCGACGCTTTGCAGAAAAAAATGATGTCCGATATATCCGGTCCCCATCACAAGTGATCCGACGTCTGCTCACCGGGGCTCTTTCCTTGGGTTGGCTGTTCGGAGTTCAAGCGGCCGAGGGATTACAACTCGGAGCCTCACTGCCCCATTTAACCGTCGCGGATCAGGATGGAAAACCCTTCGATCTGGCAGCATATGGTTCCACCGGTTTTTTGCTGGTCTTCTTTTACCCAAAAGCCAACACACCTGGTTGCACGGCCCAAGCTTGTAGCCTGAGGGATTCCACCGAGGAATTGACCCGCCGCGGCGTGAAGATACTCGGGGT
>CAIVGD010000171.1 GCA_903905395.1 uncultured Verrucomicrobiota bacterium | reverse complement strand
GTCGTCGTCGACGATGAGAAGGTGGGTGAGATTGGTAAAACGGGAGAGGGCGTTTTTGCCGGCGAAGGCGAGTCCGCCGCCGAAGCCGAGATTTTTTCCGGGAGAAAGAAGTTCGGCAGGCAGTTGGGATTGTTGGATGACGCGGGCGGTGGCGGGGTCGGGTCCGTTGTCGGTGATGAGGACGGCGAGAGGGCGGAGGGTTTGTGCGGCGAGGGAGATGAGTAGGCGGGAGAGGAGGGCAGAGCGGAAGCGGGTGGCGATGAGGACGACGACTTGGGCGTTATCGGGCATGAGGATAAAATGGCGCAAGTAAAGGCTGGTGGCGAGTAACTGGTGGTGGGTCGAGAGGCTGTGGACGGAAGACGGAGGGGCTGGGTGCGGGGTGCTGGCCCTCCTGCGCGCCGGTCACGCGAAGCGCGTGGGGAGCTTCAAGTTTGATTGAGGAAAAAAATGGAAGTGGGCAAGGTGGGGGGATGAGCGGGGAAAGAACGATCCGGGTGGCGTTGGATGCGACGGCGATTGGCCGTGGGAAGACGGGCAATGAAACGTATTTACGGGGTTTGTTGGAGGGCTGGAAGAAGGTGAAGCCGGAGGGAATTGAGCTGATGCCCATTTTTAGTGCGGGGGTTGATCGAGCGCAGGAGGGCGAGTCCATGCATGTGGATGGATCCGCCACCGTGCCGAGTTGTGGGTTTTTCAGGAGGCATTTGGTGGAGTTGCCAAAGGCACGGGCGAAGCTGAAGGCGGATCTTTATCACGGGATTTATTGGATGCGGCCGTGGGAAAGGGGGCCGTTCGTCCTGACGGTGCATGATATTTCTTTTGTGGTACATCCGGAGTGGTTTCGGAGGGGCGAGGCGGCATTTTACACGGGATTGATTCGGTCGGCGGCGCGACGGGCGAGGAAGGTGATCACGGTTTCGGAGTTTTGCAGGACTGAGATCGCGGAAAAATGGGACATCCCTGCCGACAGGATTGAAGCGACCCACGAGGCGGCGAGATCGGTTTTTCGTCCAAGTAAGAAACGGGCATCTGGCCCGGCGACTCTTCTTTACGTCGGAGCGATTCATCCGCGAAAAAATCTAAGAAGATTGATCCGCGTGTGGGAGCGGTTGAGGGGCGGACGGTTTCCGGAGTTGCGGTTGAGGGTGATTGGCCCGGCGGGATGGTCGGCGGGGGACGATCTGGAAATGTTGAGGAAGGCGGTGGCGACGGGCGGTGCGGTTTGGGATGGGGCGCAGACGGACGAGCAACTGCGGCAGGCGTACGGGTCGGTGACGATGCTGGTGTACCCGTCGTTGTATGAGGGGTTCGGGTTGCCGCCGCTGGAGGCGATGGCGTGCGGTTGTCCGGTGGTGTGTTCGAGTGCCGCGTCGTTGTCGGAGGTGTGCGGGGAATCGGCGGAATATTTTGAACCGACTTCGGAGGAAGAGATGATGGCGGCGGTGGCATTGGTGTTGGGGAGTGAAAACCGACGGGAAGAGTTGAGGAAGGCGGGCCTGGCGAGGGCGGAAGAATTTTCGTGGGAGAAAATGGCGGAGGAAACGGCGGAAGTTTATCGGAGAGCGTGTAGCTGAAGAGCGGAAATGGTCACATAAAGTTCGTCAAGAGGGTGGCCCGATATTAGTTCGGAGGTGAAACCCCGGTTTAGAAGGTTGGAAAGTGGACGATTTGCGTATCTTGCGATTTGTAGCGGAAGTGACTAGCGTACTGAGATGTCTCAGAAGGAGAAAGAGGTGGCAAATGAGGTGATCCATCCGCAATGGCTTTCACGGGGGCTTTGGCTGGAGGTGGTGGTGGCGTTGGTTGTGGTGATCGGGTTGTACGGATTCGTTCCATATAATTTCGGATTTGAGAGCAAAGCGCGGCCGGTTTTCGATATGCTGAGGCGGTTCTGGACGGATCCTTCCACGACGGATTGGCACCATGGGATGATTGTGCCGTTGATCTCGGTGGGGTTGATTCTG
>CAIVGD010000170.1 GCA_903905395.1 uncultured Verrucomicrobiota bacterium | reverse complement strand
GCCCCAATGGCTCCCACCCCCACGAGGAGCAAGCAGATAAAATATTCCTTCTCCCGCTTGATCCCCTCTTTCGTCACTCCCATGGCCGCCAAGGTCACCCCCAAGGTCAGCCAGACCATCGGCAGGCTCAGTCCATCCATACCGAGGATGAACTTAACTGGAAAAACATCCCGGACCGGAATCGGTTCAGGCCCAAAGAGAACTTCTCCGGAACGAAGAACCATTCCAGCAAGAAGTAGTCCCGGAACAAAATTTAAGACCGAAACGAGCAGGGCGGTCGTCCGTGGTTTCGCTCCAAGGGCGATGAGTACGATCCCCATAATGGGAATCCCCAACAAGGCAGGCAAAAGCCACGGCGCGATCATTTAACGGACTCCACTTCTCATCAACCAGCTCACCAGTACGAGAGCACCCATAATGAAGACCGCCGCATAAACTTGAACCTGCCCACACTGCACCAGACGAAGTCCCTGTCCGGCCGCCCGGGCCATGACGCCCGATCCCCTGACGAGAAAACCACGGACGACCCACCCTTCAAAGGCATCCACCAAACGACCAACGCCATCCTGACTCGAAACCAGAACTCGTTGGTAAAACTCCTCCACATAAAACTTCCCTCGCAGGATTGGAATCAAGAGGGGCTCCTGTTTCGCACCATAATAGAGGTAATAGGCGGGCACGAATCCAGCCAGTGTCACAATCAGGGAAACCCACATGGTCCAGTTGGCGTGATGTCCCTCCTTTGCGCCACCAAGAAAAGCATCGACGGGCAACAGACCTCCGAAAATGGAAAGAACAGCTAGAATCAGCATGGGCAGAATAATCGCGGGCGGGCCCTCGTGCGAATGGCGGGCTCCCTCGCTTCGCGGGCTTCCCCCGAAAGCCACGAGAATCATTCTCAGCATGAAAAAGGAGGTGACGAATCCCGCGCTCATTGAGACGAACGCCAAGCCGGGATGCGATGCCGTCGCAGCAAAAATTCCATCCTTACTCCAAAAGCCGGACACGGGCGGAATGCCACACAGTGCGATCGTCCCAATCCAGGTGACGAGGGTCGTAAATGGCATCCGCTTTCCCAACCCACCCATCTTCCAGATGTCCTGCTCGTCATGACAGCCGTGAATCGCCGAGCCCGCCGCCAAGAAGAGGAGACACTTGAAGAACGCATGCGTCGTCAGGTGGTACATCGCCGAAGCCGGAACTCCCAAACCCACCGCCATCACCATGTACGCAATCTCCGAAAGGGTGGAGTAAGCCAATATCCGCTTGATGTCGTTTTGCTGACAGGCAACCAGCGCTGGCAGGAGGGTCATCGCCCCGCCGACCCACGCGATCGTCGTCATGGTGATCGGGCTGAGTTCGAGAACCGGGAGAACCCGGATGAGCATATAGACTCCCGCCACCACCATAGTAGCCGCGTGCAGTAGAGAAGAGACCGGCGTGGGACCCTCCATGGAGTTCGGCAACCAAATGTGCAGGGGAAACTGGGCTGATTTGCCCAGACATCCGCAGAAAAGTCCCAGCCCAACGGCCGTCACCGTCCAACCAGCCGTGCTCGAGGCCACCCGGCTAGGCAGATCGGCAAACCCGATGGTTCCAAAAAGCGACCAAGTCCCCAGAATACCAAGAATGAAACCGAAATCCCCGATGCGGTTGACGATGAAAGCCTGGTTGGCGGCCGCCCCAGCAGCCGGCCTATCAAACCAGAAACCAATGAGAAGATAAGAGCTCAATCCGACGAGCTCCCAAAAAATGAACATCGTCACCAGGTTGTCGGAAAAGACGATGCCCAGCATGGAAAAGACAAAAATCGAGAGTTCGGCAAAGAAGCGACTGCGGGACGCATCCTGCGCCATGTAGCCGATCGAGTAGATGTGCACCAACAGCGCCACTCCGGAAACGAGGGTGGCCATCATTCGCGCGAGCGGATCGGCCACCAGACCGAAGTTCGCCTTGAAGCCCCCAAACTCCACCCAGGGAATCGCGGGAGCCGCCATCCCTCCAAGGGGCGTCCCGGAACTCAGCAGGAAAAGCGACCCCACAAAACTCGCCAGACATGCACCCGTGGAGACGGAGATGGCGATTCTCGGAAACGGATAAAGGAAGATGCGGATCGCCACTGCGGCGAACAACGGCAGAAGGAGAATGAGATAAGGCGTGTAGGCGATCATGTTAGAAACGCAGGCTGTCCATTTGATCCGCGGCGGTTGTCTTTTTGATTCGAAAGATGGCCACCAAAATCGCCAAGCCCAGGGCCACTTCGGCTGCGGCTACCGTGATGACAAAGAATACCGCCACCTGGGGATCTGGAATTCCTTGAAACCGCCCGACCGCCACCAGAGCCAGATTTGCGGCGTTCAGCAGGAGTTCGAGCGACATCATGACGATTAGTAAGCTCCGGCGCAGAATCACCCCAGCAAGACCGATGATGAAAAGGAGTCCGCTCAGAGCCAGATAGTGGCCCAAGGTGATTTCCCCACCGCTCATGATTCCGGATCCCTACGACAAAGCACCACCACTCCAACCGTGGCCACCAATAATAGGACACCAGTGGCCAGAAAAAGCGGCGCGTAGGAGGTGAAGAGCAGCATCCCCAAATCTCGGGCGGTTCCCGTGACCTTCCCCTGCCCCCAATGGAGGGCAGTTTGCGATGCAGGAAAGGAAGCCACCATTTTTGGGATTCCCGCCACGGCCGCTAAAGTGACAACACCTACTCCCACCACCTTGGGCCACTGAATCGGCCCTCTGGCTTCGACCCGCACATCCAACAGCATTATGACAAAGAGAAAGAGAACCATGACGGCCCCCGCATAAACAATGACCTGAACGGCAGCCAGAAAGGTGGCCTCCAGCGTGACAAAAAGAGCTGCTTGAAAAACCAAGGCAACCACCAAGCAAACTGCATTCGTCACCGGATTGCGCAGAGTCACTACTGCGGTGGCAAAAACCAGCAGTCCGGCAGCTAAAATCCAAAAGAAAATTTGTTCCATCTTCGTGATCGCTCGTGGGTTGCGTAACAATAAAGCCCCTGCGCCCATGGTCAACCGAGTTCCTTCCGATTATTCCAACCTTCTCCCAGACTTCGTGCCACGGCTAACCGGTTTTGAGATTTAAGTACAGCCGTGCTTTTCCGGATCCACGAAGTCGAGTTATTCGTCCCTCTTACTTCCCCTCCCACTTTTTGATGGGGCGAGCCATCACTCCCCCCAACCGGTAAAGTTCCCTTTTGTCGCGGATCATGGATTGGCGGTCGGTGCCCACAAAAATTGGAAGTTCTTTTCGAAGATAGATGGCCTCCTCCGGGCAAACCTCCTCGCACATGCCGCAATAAATGCACCGGAGCATGTCGATATGGAACTCCTTGGGCATTTTTTCAACATTGGCGTAGTTGTCGGAACCAACCATGAAGCCCGGGGTGATCCGAATCGCCCTAGGCGGACAGATAAACTCACAAAGTTGGCAGGAAACGCACTTCTCTCTACCCCCCTCATCCATCACCAAAACTGGTGCCCCGCGGTATCCCTCAGGCATCGTCCACTTCTCCTCCGGATACTGCATTGTGATCAAACCCAGCGAACTCATCTCCATGAGTGAACGGACTCCCGGTTTTTTCCTCTGAAAAATACGCCTAACAATCGTCCGTCCCATGTGCCTCAAGGTGATGAGCAGCCCCTCGAGGATGGAAGGCAGATAAAGCCGTTCCCAATAATTCAATTCCGGGCGAGGGAGGACCAAGGGCATGGGACGTCCAAATGGCAAATGCAAGTTCCCGCTCAGCGCACGAGTTGTAGTTGCGGTGCACGTGTGTTTGCTGCAGCAGTGTGCACTCTTGCTCCCGTGTGTGCGCGCGCGCGCCAACTTGTGTTCCAATAATCGGTACCGCGCAGAGCGCCG
>CAIVGD010000169.1 GCA_903905395.1 uncultured Verrucomicrobiota bacterium | reverse complement strand
GTGGGCGCAGTTCGGATGGTTGGTCCAGTAGTTCAGTTTTCCAGCGCCCCGCAGGGGCGCATACGTAATTTATACGAACAACCGGCAGCTCGCGCAGCCGGCTAATCTCTTTCACCCCTCCGGGGTTGGTGAGCAGGCCCGGAGGGTTGAGGGAGATTAGTCCCGCGAATGTGGGAACCGCCCCACAGTTGTTTTTGGTTTTGAGGGTAGAAGTTTTGGCAGGTAGGTACCTCGCGCTGTTAGAATTGAATTCGGATGGAGGCCAAGGGAAAAGTAATTAGTAAGTAGGAGTTTAAGTTTTCGGGGTGTTTAGGTAGTTTTAGAGGATGGAAGAAGTCAGGCTTTTTGACACGGCGACAAGGTCGGTAAAACCGTTGTCGGCGTCGGACGGGGAGGCGCTCAAGTTCTATGCCTGCGGGCCGACGGTTTATGGACCGGCTCACATCGGGAATTTTCGGACGTTCGTTGTACAGGATCTGCTGGTGCGCGTGTGGGAAGCAGCCGGAGGAAAAGTTGATCATGTTCGCAATCTCACGGATGTGGATGACAAGACGATCCGTGGTGCCCGGGAGGCAAAGCTTCCCTTGGGCGACTTCACCTCGAAATGGGCTGAGATTTTCATCAAGGATGGCAAGTCCCTTGGCTTAACCCCTCCCATGAAACAACCGAAAGCGACCGATTTTGTACCTCAACAGATTGATTTGGTGGAGAGGTTGGTCAAGGCGGGGCATGCTTACGAAGCGGATGGGTCGGTTTATTTCCGGGTGAAATCGTTTCCAGGGTATGGGAAACTATCCAGGTTGGATGAGCGGGAGGTGAAGGAGGGGGCGTCGGGTCGGGCAGATGCGGATGAGTACGCGCGGGAGCAGGCGGCCGATTTTGTTCTTTGGAAAGCGCACAAGGAGGAGGACGGTGAGGTGTTTTGGGAAAGTCCATGGGGGAAGGGTCGGCCGGGTTGGCATCTGGAGTGCAGTGCGATGGCGATGCAAATTTTTGGGGAGACGATTGATCTGCATGGTGGGGGGTCGGATTTGATCTTTCCGCATCACGAGAACGAGATCGCGCAGAGTGAAGCGGCAACAGGGAAACCTTTTGTGAAACACTGGTTTCATGTTGCTCATCTGCTGGTCGAGAACCGGAAGATGAGCAAATCCCTGGGGAATCTGCACACCTTAAAAGATGTGATACGGCATGGTTGGGATGCCTTTGATCTCCGTCTGGTTCTTCTCTCCGGGCACTATCGGCAACCCCTGAATTTCTCGTGGGACACGATGACAGCGGCGCGGCATGGACGGGAGAGGTTGGGAAGGGTGCGTTCGAAGTTGGAAGAGGCGGCGAAAGGAAAGAAGGCCGGGGCTGAGGAGTGGGGATCGTTCAGAGGAGCGTGGGATGCATTGCGGGAGGATTTGGAAACACCGAAAGCGCTGGCCGCTCTTTATACGGCGGCTTCCACGGTGGAACATAAACGTAAGGCGGGAATGAGTGACGAGGATGCGGCGAAGGAGTTGGCTGGATTGGACCATATTTTAGAAGTGTTTGGGGTGAGTGCGTTGTTCGAGAAACAAACGGAAGCTCCAGCGGAGATGAAGCAGTTGGCCAAAGACAGAGAGATCGCGCGGAACGCAAAGGATTGGACGGAGTCGGATCGGCTACGGGATGAGTTGGCATTGAAAGGTTGGGAGGTGAGGGATGGGGCGGGCGGTTGGCGGCTGGTACGAAAGCCGGGGACTCCCTAGGTTCTGGCCATGGCGATGTCCCCCTTAGAAGAGCTTCGGCACTCGACAGCTCATGTGTTGGCGACGGCGGTGCTGCGTTTGTGGCCGGATGCCAAGTTGGATATCGGTCCGCCCACGGATGCGGGATTTTATTATGATTTTGATCTGCCCCATCGATTCAGCGATGAGGATTTTCCGAAAATCGAGGAAGAGATGAAAAAGGTTGTGAAGGAGAAGCAGTTGTTCGTGCGGAAGGAAATCCCACGGGCGGAGGCCCAGAGATGGTTTGAGTCGAACGGACAATCATACAAGGTGGGGCGGTTGGCGGATATTCCCGAAGGGGAAACGATCACTTTTTACACGAATGGGGAGTTCACCGATCTATGTGCGGGCACGCATGTGAAGAGCACTGGGGAGATCAAGGCGTTCAAGCTTCTGCGGTTGGCCGGGGCGTATCATCGTGGGGACGAGAAGAACAAGATGTTGCAGAGGATTTATGGGACGGCGTTTCCTTCCAAGGAAGAGTTGGAAGCGAGTCTGAAGGCCCAGGAGGAGGCGTTGGCTCGGGATCACCGGAAGTTGGGGAAGGATCTGGATCTATTTTTGATTGATGACGAAGTGGGGCAGGGGTTGGTCATGTGGACGCCGAACGGGGCGATTGTTCGGCACGAAATGCAGAAGTTTCTTTTGGAGGAGCTGGGGAAGCGGGGCTATCAGCAGGTGTTTACGCCGCACATCGGGCGGTTGGGGTTGTATCGGACGTCGGGACATTTTCCGTACTATCAGGAGTCGCAATATCCGCCTTTGGTGGATCGGGAGACGATGGAGAAGATGGCGAAAGAGGGGTGCTCATGTGCTGAGTTGAGCAACCGGATTGAGAAAGGGGAGATTGAGGGGTATCTGCTCAAGCCGATGAATTGTCCGATGCATATCCGGATTTACGCCTCGCGGCCGAAGTCGTATCGGGATTTACCGGTGCGGTTGGCGGAGTTTGGGACGGTGTACCGGTGGGAGCAATCGGGAGAGTTGAATGGGATGACGCGGGTGCGTGGGTTTACGCAGGATGATGCGCATATTTTTTGTACGGAGGAGCAGGTTGCGAAGGAGGTGGAGGGGTGTCTGGAGATGGTGCGGTTGGTTTTAGATACGCTGGGGATTGGGGATTTCCGGGTGCGGGTGGGGTTGAGGGATCCGGCTTCTGACAAGTATGTGGGATCGAAGGAGGGTTGGGATAAAGCGGAGAAAGCGGTGAAGGAGGCGGCGCAAAAGTTGGGGGTGAAGACGAGTGAGGAAGTGGGCGAGGCGGCGTTTTATGGGCCGAAGATCGATTTTGTGGTCAAGGATGTGATCGGGCGGGAGTGGCAGTT
>CAIVGD010000168.1 GCA_903905395.1 uncultured Verrucomicrobiota bacterium | reverse complement strand
GTCTTGCCGCACTGCCGTGGACCAATCAAAGCCGTCACCGGGTTTTGCCGCAACGCCTGCCGGATGGACTCAATCAACTCGTTCCGTTGAATCTCGATTTCGTTCATCTGGAAGATTGAACACCGGATGCTCAAAATACGCAAGCCACCGTTAACTGGCTGCCAGACAGCGTATTAAGCTCTTGAAGAAACTCGCCTTTGAATGGCCGCAAGGTTTTGGAGTGCGGGGCAGGGTTTCAGGGAAGCGCCGCTTTGGTTGCCACCGACCGTTCACTGCCAGAAGGGCAAGGCAGCACGGTGCGCCGACTGAACTGGCGCTGCTCGCGGGGCCGTTTCCAGGAAGCTCATCCGTCCCGACACGTTCTGTAACCGACTCACTTACAACGGTTTCATGCGCCGCACAAACCAAGCTACGGGCGAACCCCTGCGGCGCAAGGAAATCTGTGGTGAGGTAAGGCTTTCCTGTGCTCGGCCGCCATGCTACGGTCTGCCCATGAAAACGCTGCAAGTGGAATTGCCGGAGCAGATGGCGCGTGAAGTGGATCACGCGGTCGAAGCGGGCTTATTCGAGAACACGGCGGAAGTCGTGCGCGCCGCCTTGCGCGAGTTCATCCTCCAACGCCGCTTCGCTCTCCTGGAGCAGCAACAACTCCAGGATGTGGCGTGGGCCTTGCGCGACCAGCCGGAGCGGACATGAAACGGCTGCTGGCAGATACCGGGCCGCTGCTTCACTTGCACGAGGCTGGATCCCTCTCCCTGCTTCCGCTCCTCGGCACCGTCATCGTTCCGCCTCTGGTTCTGGTTGAGTTGAGCGTTCATGCTCCGGCGCTGTGGCCCGGTTCACTGCCAGACTGGCTGAAAGTCGAGCCCTTGTTGCCGATGGCTCAACAGCGAGCGCAGGCTTGGCAACAGGCCGGGTTGTTGCACGGCGGCGAGGCAGAAGCTGTGGCCCTGGCGCTTGACTGCAAGCCCGACTGGTTTCTCACCGATGACGCCGCGGCGCGGTTGATGGCCGAATCGCTGGGCGTGGAAGCGCATGGCTCGCTGGGGGTGCTGCTTTGGGCGGCAGGACAAAAGCTGGTTGGAAAAAAGGCGGCCGAAGCCGCCTTGACGGCCCTGGAAAGCTCTTCTCTTTGGATGTCTTTCCGAGTGCGGGCGCAAGCGCGCGCCGCCTTGGCACAGATCTTTGCAACGAGCTAAGGGGGGCGGGTGTCAACTGAGGTGTTTAGCTCACATTTTGAGAAACTCCTCGCGACCAACCTCCCCTGCCGGACGTCCGGGCCAGGCAAATGTCCTCGCACCGAGTGCCACCGCTCATGACATGGCCAATGGCGCCCGGATACTCGATTCGACTACGGCACGGCAGCCCCGCTGTCCACCCTGCCTCGCGTTGCTGGTCAAGCGCGAGAACGAACCAAGATATGGTCTGACCCCGAACCCGACACGTTCTGTAACCGACTCACTTACAACGGCTTCATGCGCCGCACAAACCAAGCTTCATGGGCCGGGGACTTTGATGATGCTCACCTTGGTTTCCATGCAGGGGCGAACGTTCAGATTCGTGGCGCCGATCTGAATCCACGTCTCGGTGCGCTGGTAAATATCCAAGCCTCGGCCAATGCGAATGCTCCAACCGGTGTTGGTGCGCAGCTCACGGTCGTGAATGTTCTCGTCGAAGCGCCAGACGAACTCCACGCCCACATCGGCCAAACTTTCGGCGAGCGATTTGAACTTGGGTTCAACCTCAGCCTTTTGAGAATCGTGGTCGATTCCGGTGACGAGGATGATCTTCTTGATGGTTCCGACCTGAACGCACAATTCGCAGACCTGGATGAAGTTGCTAAGCTGGTTGTCGCGACGAATATACGGATCTTCCACCGTCAACTCCTTCGCGCCGGTCAGGTAGGCCCCAAAAAGGGATTCATAAGAATAGCCGGTATCGCCGTAGCGGATGGTGAGGTGCTTCTCACCGAGTTCCATGGGCACGGGCTCCGTCGCTTCGGCAGCGGAGGGAGTAGGCGGCGGCACATGCGAGGCCGAGGCCGGCGGCGGCGAGATCGGAGTCGCCGTAAACGCCCCGGCGTTCCGCCGGGGATTCTGCGTGGCCGCAACGCCCTGGGATTCCGGGCAATGCACCTCGATGAACGGACCGGTATGGCTGTGATAGCCCAGGTTGATGGCCGCGAATTTATCGTCAGCACTGCGCTTGTTTAACTGTTCCTTAACGCGCCGGCGGCCTTCGATGGCATACGCGAGATATTCTTCAAACTCGTCATCAGAACATTCTCCAGAAGGATGGAGCAATTTTATGAAACCAGCCACGGTTTTAAAAACCGCCGGCTCATCACGACCTTCGAAACCGGCTCCAAGCCGGGCCCGCTTCTTCACGGCGGTGAAAAAATTCCGATGCTTGCTGAGGAAATGCAGCGCCTCCGCCAAGTAGTCCGTGATGAAACCATACTCGTCGGTGAGCATGCTGCTGTTGTTGGGCTGCAACTCCCAGCCGGGAATGTAATTGTGGAAGCGGGTAAGCACCGCAATATCAAACTCCCGCGGGAGCGGCTTGAAGAGATCTTCCTTGGGGTGCGCCAGGATGGCCGGAATGGAATCATAGATATTGCCTAGAAAT
>CAIVGD010000167.1 GCA_903905395.1 uncultured Verrucomicrobiota bacterium | reverse complement strand
GTGCCTGACACGCGGAGGAGTGGCGGGAAAATGAGCGTCAGCGGCCCGCCCGCACTTTTCCGGGGAAAAGTGCTATCCTGCCGGTCGTTCGACTCCGGAGAACGAGCGCGAAGATGATAAATCCCGGTTGCTTGGGATGATTTTCTCAAGGAGTCCCGGAACTTGTCTCCGAGGACTCCGGTTGAGAGGTCGATGCAGATGCCAGCGCCCTTTCTTTGCGTCCGGAGCTGAGGCTTGGGGGAAAGCGAGGACGGAGAGAATGGGGGGATGGCGCCAGAGAGTTCGGGGAAGCTGCCCTGGCTTGCGGCGTCTGCGATGGCGGAAGGGGCAAGGAATCGCAGCGCCCGCCGACCTGAGCAGTGGCCGCAAATCAGTGTGATCGGGGCGAGATTTCGCACGGGTGCGGGATGGGATGGCGGGGGCAAGAAGGTGAAGCCGCCGAATTGAGAAGGCACGGAAGCGGAGCGAACGGCTCTCTCAATTGGGCGGAAGAAACCGGTGTATGTGGGGCAGGTGAGCTGATGAGTGGCCCCAGTGAGGAGAGGCGGGGCGAGAGGTCGCAGCCCCTGCGTCCCGGAACAGGGGATGCTCATGAGCGGGAAAATATCAAGAAGTCGCGAGCAATCCACCGGTCGGGAGGTCGAGGCGTTGATCTGAATGGGCAGCGAAGCGTCAGGCCCATTCAGATGAACGACCCGGAAGCCGGTCGTCATCACAGGTGCGCCGATTTGCCCGAAACGGATGGCGGGTGCGGGGAACCCGCTGACGCCGGCCGCGAAGTGGCAAATGGGCGAGTGGATTTCGCATGTGCGTGAGTCCGCTACTGCGGGATCCGGAATATGGACAATATGGCTCAGGCAAGGCCGGGAACGTGCTGTTTCTGGAATGAAGCCGCCGAGTTGAGAAGTCCTGAAAGCGAAGCGGAAGGAGTTCTCAACTCGGCGGCCAAGGCGTGGATGGCCGACACAGGTGCGCTGATTGGAACCAAACGGCAGGCACAAGGGGCAAGCCTGCGCCGCCCCCGGTGCCGTCGCCGGATGGGAACAATGAGCGGCAGGAGAACGCGTATGCGATGGGTGTCGATGGCTGTTCATAGCCCCAATCCCATTTGGCGAACTCCAGCGGTGCCCTCTCGAACTCTGGTGGGAATGATGTTCCGGGCGGCTGACTGGCCCTGGCGGGATATGCCAGAAATGGCGAGATCCGGCTCGGACATAGAAGAAGCCGATATGGACTCAGAATCGATCTGGACCTCATTCAGTGCTTCCTTGTGCTCGATCCCGAGCACGAAATCTGCGCTTCGCTGGGCCTGAGAGGCGGCTGACACAATCATCCTTGGATCGTTCTGGAATTTCTGAATCCACGAACCCAGATAGGCGGAAGAATTTTCAAACTGGAGACTCGTGAGGATTCCGGCCTCGTTGGAGAGGAATGCGGCCCCGAGCTCCGCGATCAATTCTTCTTTGGAATATCGCTCCGACCCGAACTTCGCTGGTTGAGTAATTCCCTCGCGATCCAGGCGGGAAGAATGGCCCGTGGCGTGGGTCATTTCATGGAAAAGCGTCAGGTGGTAGTCTTCAGGACTGCGAAATGAGGATCGGGGCGGCATCCGGATGATGTCGTCTTGAGGAGAATAGAGAGCCGCGAATCCGGTGTGATGGATAGGACAGAGTTTCGCGTTCACCACAATCTCAGCGGCTTTATCCAGCGACTGCCCGGTGCTTTGGCCGTTGGTGATCGCCGGAGGTGTGATGCCTTCGGTCTGGTCCAGGTTGAAAACATTCGCCCAGCGGATGAACGGAACTCTGGCCGCATGTCCGTCCCCCCGGATGATCGCATTGCCCGCCTCGTCGTGCCTATCGAAGAGTTTGTAGTAAATGACGGGCGTGGATTTCTCGCCCT
>CAIVGD010000166.1 GCA_903905395.1 uncultured Verrucomicrobiota bacterium | reverse complement strand
TCCACCCAAAGGGTCTTTGACGGGAAGTCCGCGTCTCCTTGTCGCGGGGGCGGGATTTTTTGGTAGGGAAATTGCCCGATTTGTTCAAGCTGAGGGTTGGAGTGTGTGCCCAGTGGTGAGGACTGAGGAATCCTCGGATGAATTGAGGGACGAGTTTCCCTCGGTCATAGCGGCAGACGCGGTTGGGGCTGAATTCTGGAACGGATTAGAGGGGAACTGGCATGGACTTGTTTGGGCGTTAGCCCCTTCCCAGCTGGGGGGTGAGGAAGAATTTGAAAACATGCACCGGCAAGGTGCCACTCGGGCAGCTCGTTGGGCCGGTGGACGGTTGATTCCCATGGTTTATATTTCTTCCACTTCGGTTTATGCCGAAGGGGCTGGCGGATGGGTGGATGAATCGTCGGCGGTAGCGGAAAAAGATCCAAGAGCGATGGCGATGGTGGAGGCAGAGCAGGAAACGATTCTGGTGGGAGGTTCGGTTTTACGGTGTGCGGGAATCTACGGACCGGGCAGGGAGATCCGCCCGGATGTCGGCGGACCGGAGCGATGGTTAAATGTCATACACGTGGAGGATGCGGCGAGAGCGGTTGGAGTGGCTCTGGGAGTGCCTAGGCAAATTTTTAACGTGTGTGAGGATGACGCGCTGACCCGTGGGACGCCGGGGGGTGTTTGGGCACAAGCATCAGTACGATCTCGGCGCAGTAAGCGGGTGAGAAACAGAAAACTAAAAGAGACTGGGTGGACGGCGAGTCATCGAGCGACGTAGAACTCCAACGCAGGCGTTCTAGGGACAAACCTCCCAACAATTGTTTTCAGTTGTCAGTTGGTCAATCGGCGCATCAGGGATAGCCCTCTGCCAGACAAATATGGGATCTGGCGAGAGTCCATTATGGATTAAACTGAAGTAAACTCAAAAAGGTGCGGTCGTTTCAAAAATATTTTACGATTGTTTTTAAACAACTAGTTTACAGTGTCTTGCAAAACTTCACCTCAGAGGTAGCTCAGAGGTACCTCTGAGGTGCAGAGGTTCGATTTGACAGTTTGAGGGGCTGCTAAAGATGTTATATATGTAACATTTTAATGAAGGGCGAGGGAGTTGAAGTCAGAGGGGAGGCGGAGGACCGCCGGGCGGCGGATGCCGCCGCCGAGAGAAGATGGGAGATGGGGAATTGGGCTAGTTTGGATTTTAAAGATTCCAACCGCCGGAAATGATCAGATTCGTGCCGGTAACTTGTGCGGCTTCGGGCGAGAGTAGATAACGCATCCCAGCGGCGATTTCATCAAAGGAAATTGCCCGGCCAGACGGCAGTAGGCGGGAGGGTGGAAGATCGATGCTGTTTTCCAGATATCCCGGAGAGAGGAGATTTACGGTGATACCGCGACGGATGAGTTGAGCGGCGAAGGAGCGGGTCAATAGCGTGACGCCTACTTTTCCGACGTGGTACCCGGGGGCAAGGCGGCGCGCCGAGAGGCGATCCCCAGCCGAATCACCGAGGTTGATGATCCGTCCGCCTTGTTTGCGAAAGAGAGGAAGAACCGCCCGAGTCACCAGGAAAACAGCAGTGGCCGTGCTATCGATACCAGCCGACCAATCTTCCGGACGAGTGCGAAGAAGGGGAGTGGGACGGTAGGTGCCGGCATTATTAATGAGGACATCGAGATGACCGAACCTGTGCCGGATCCGATGAATCAGGCGATCGACCTCGGAGGGGCGGGCGAGATCGGCCTGGACCACTTCGGTGGCGACGCCTTGTTTTCGTAATTGGCGGGCCAGACGAAGGGTCTGGGTCGCGCCACTCCGGTGATGCAAGACGAGGGAATAACCCAGATCGGCCAGTTCACGAGCGAGGCAGGCACCCAACCCTCCCGACGCGCCTGTGACGAGGGCAACCGGTTTTACCGATGAGGAACTTGATTTCATGATAGAACCCCGAGAGTGCGGGCGACGGCGCGGACTTTGGGGATTTCGTGGGTGCGAAGGAGGTCGGTTTTTCCAAGCAGGGCGAGGACGGCAAAGAGGGATTCGGCAGAACGGACTTCGTCCTGAAAAAACTCAAACGCGTGGGGTAGGGCGTGGCAAACGGGCCATCCGAGCGCACGGAGGCGGAATGAGTGAAGGAAGGTCTCCGCCTGATAACGTATGCGGGCGGTGCTGTCCTGCAGATTGCGATAATAAAAGCCCATGCCGGGATCGATCCAGAT
>CAIVGD010000165.1 GCA_903905395.1 uncultured Verrucomicrobiota bacterium | reverse complement strand
GCCTCGGATGACAACTCCCGCCGAAGGATTTCCACCCAGGTGTCCAACTGGGCGGGCCAGTAGGTCAGTTGAAATCCATGGGAGCGGTAAGCCCGGAATACCCACAAGACCGTATCCACCAGAACCGTGGGATCGAATGCAAAAAAAAGCGATTCCATAAAGCGAGCGTGATTCCGGTGGTTGTCCTGCATCATGGCGATATTGCCTCCGACCATATAACCGACATCGGGCCGCTCGCCCATTATGCGGCTAATCTCCGTGGCAAGGTTCTCGCGCTTGAGGCTGTATTCATCCCGAACCGTTTTGGACGGTTGTATAAGTTGACGGGCTGATTCAATCAAAGATTCTCTTGTCATATTTTATCTCCCTAACTGCGATATGGCCTGTATTGTTCATTCACCACTTGTCTTATGTTTGTTTCTGTTAGCAAACTTTAGCCGGAATGTGGTCCCCCCGGTGCAATCCACTTCGATCCGGCCCTGTAGCTGGTGCTGCCCCAGCATCTTGACCAGCACCAGTCCCATGGTTTTCGTGTTCGACCAGTCCAGGCCGACGGGAAGCCCCACACCGTTATCCGCCACGGTCAAAATGTAAGCAACGCCATCCCATTGCGCTGAAACGTTGATTTTGCAGCCTGCCTCCGATTGCCAACCTGCAGGGAAGGCGTACTTGAAAGCGTTGGTCACCAGCTCGGTTATAAGCAGCCCGCAGGGAACGGCGATATCCAGACCCATCACGACGCCCACTGCGGAAACGCTTACGGAGACATCACCCGAGATATGATAAGACGAACGCAGATAAGCGCACAACTCCTCCAGGTAAATCTGAAAATCGATTCGGGAGAAAGACTCGGACTGGTAGAGCCGCTCGTGGATCATCGCCATGGACTTGATCCTGGCGCTCAGTTCCGCCAGGGCGATTCTGGTCGGTTCGTTTTCTAGCGCTCGCCCCTGTAAGTCAAGCAGCCCCATGACGACGGCCAGGTTGTTCTTGACCCGGTGATGGACTTCCTTCAGCAGCATATCTTTCTCCGCCAGAGAGCTCCGCAACGCCGCTTCGACATCCTGCCGCTCCAGTTCAGCGGCTGCACGCACGGCCACCATTTTCAGCAGTTTTTCAGACAGCGGGCGGTTCTCCAGCGGGTTACGGCCGATGACCGCAATCAGGCCGATCGGCAGGCCGGCGTGGTTAAAGAGCGTCACGCCGGTATAACTCTCCGCCCGCATATCCTGGAGTACCTGGTCGCGTGGAAAGAGCCGGCATACGTTTGCTGGAAAGCAACAAACCGACTTGCCCACCACTTCGCCGCAGGGGGTGTCTTTCAGGGCATAGGTCACATTATCTTCGAAATGGCCATCGTGCCAGAATACCAACGTCCGGGCGGTCAATCCGTCCCCTTCCAGGCGGTCGATGCAGACAAAGTTCATCCGCAAGTTCTCGGCCAGGAATCGGGCCAACACCTCAAAGAATGGCTCGTCATGCGCACCGGCGTTGGTTCGCGCCAGAAAAGCCTGAACTTCTTCCGTCATCTTGCGTTCGGTGATGTCGGTATGTGTGCCGAACATCATCAGCGGTTTGCCGTCTCCGGTGCGTGTGATGACGCAACCGCGGTCGTGAATCCAGACCCATTGGCCGTTCTTGTGCTTCATCCGGCATTCGCAGTCGTAGTAGGGCAGTGCGCCCGCGAAGTGCCGCTCCAGCAGTTCGGCGGATTGTTTCATGTCATCAGGGCAGACAAACATTTCCCATGTTTTGATGCAAATGGGAGCCAACTCATCGAGCGTATAGCCGATGATCTGCGCCCACACTTCATTGAACACCGTTTCACCTGTCTGGACGTTCCATTCCCATGTGCCGGCATGGGTGCCTTCGATGATGTTCTCCATTCGCTGATGCGCATCGTGCAGCGCATCTTCCGTTTGCTTGTGGTGGGTGATGTCCTCGACAAACCCTTCATATAATGACTGGGCCTGCCTTGTTGATCAGAGGCGATGCGAAGGTGCAGCATTCCGTACCACAGGGCGCCGTTTCTGCGACGATAGTGGGCTATTGTGCTGATATGTCCGCCGGCTTCCATAATAGCCTTTGCGGCGGCATCGCGCTCGGGGGGCTTGGCATAGACTTGCTCAGCAATGCTGGTGATCAAGTCAATCGCCTCCTTGGGAGAATCATACCCCAGTAGCCTCGCCAAAGCGGGATTCATATCGATAAATCTTCCTTCGAAGGTGGAACGGAAAATTCCGAGGACGGAATGATAATAAATATTGCGATACTTTTCTTTGCTCTGGCGCAGCGCCTCCCCGGCCTGTCGTTCGGAAATGTCGCTCAGTATGATTCGGCCTACAGGCGCGCCGTTGGTGTCCCGATTCGTGGTGGCTTCCATCCGCGCCCAGAAAGACGTTCCATCCCGGCGCATCATACGCAACTCGCATGTCTGCGGTTCATCGGTCTCAAAGAGATTTTTGAGGAGCAGGTAGCAGATGTCCTGGTCTTGATTGAGGATGAACCGTGACATCGGCCGCTGAATCAGTGCGCTCCGGCTCACGTTCAGCAGGATGGCGAGGGTTAGGT
>CAIVGD010000164.1 GCA_903905395.1 uncultured Verrucomicrobiota bacterium | reverse complement strand
GTACGTTCCCACCACGATTCCAATCAGAAGGATGAGGGCGAAGTCGTTGATCACCCTTCCCCCGATCAGGAAAAGCACCAGAACCGCCAGGAATGTGGTCCCCGAGGTCAGCAGGGTTCGGCTGAGGGTCTGGTTGATCGCTGTGTTCATGACTGTCGCACGATTGCCGGCCAACCCGCCCCTGAAGTATTCGCGGATTCGATCAAAGATGACGATTGTGTCGTTGATCGAGTATCCCGCCACCGCCAGGATCGCCCCCACCATCGGCAGGGAAAGTTCCCGGCCCAGCAGTGCAAAGATTCCCAGGCTGATCAAGACATCGTGAACGAGCGCGACAATCGCCCCGGCCGCAAACGCAGTCTCAAACCGCCAGGTGGTGTAGAAAAAGATCGCGACCACGCCCAACAGGAGAGCGATGAGCGCCTTTTGTTTGAGTTCCTCCCCGACCACCCCAGCCACCTTGTCGAGTTGTAGTTGGCGGAACCCAGCATTAGGAAACGCTTGGGCTAATTTTTCCGCCGTGAGTTCTCCCTGACCAAATCCGGTTCGAAGAGAAAGAACTTCTTCCCCTCCCACCGGACTGCGCTGGTACTGCACCACCTCCGCGGCACCTCCGAGGGCGGAACGAATTGTCCCATCATCCACTTTTTCTTTGAAAGCAAAGGTTACAAGATCCCCACCCGTGAAATCCACACCGAGAACCTTTTCGCCCCGGACTCCGATCGCCACCACCCCCGCGAGGAGCAGTAATCCGGAAAGGGCGAAAGCGGGCTTCTGCATGGCGATAAAGTTAATCTTGGTGCCTTCGAGAAACTGCATCATGTGGAGGCGGGCTTTGCCGCCATGTTCCGAAATCCACTCGGCACCCGTCCGACTTACCACCAAAGCGGCGAACAAACTTGAAAAGATTCCCAAACATAGAACCGTTGCAAATCCCTGGACCGGGCCCGATCCCTGCCAGAACAGAATGGCCGCCGCGATTACCGTGGTGACGTTGGCATCGATAATGGAACTAAAAGCCCGCTGGAATCCCGCGCTCACTGCCTCCAAACCCGTGCGATGCCGCACCAACTCCTCCCGGATTCGTTCGAACACGAGCACGTTTGCATCCACCCCGATTCCAATCGTCAGGATCAGCCCAGCCAATCCCGGCAAGGTTAGGGTGAAACCGAACTGCGCCAGTAGGCCAAGCAGGACAAGAATATTGATGACCAATCCGAACACCGCCACCAGGCCCAACCACCGGTAGTAGATCAGCACAAAAAGCCCGACGGCCAGCAAACTCACCCAGCCTGCGAGAAACCCACTGCGCACCGAGCTCGCGCCAAGACTGGGATCGACACCGCGCTCATCCACGATCGAGACTGGGTTTTCCAAGGGGTTTTTCAGGACGCTGGCCAACTCTTCCGCCTCGATGGAGGACATATTTCCCCCTGAGATTTCGCAACTGCCGTAAATGGCACTGCGAATGACGGGGGCGGAGTAAACTTCCCCGTCCAAAATCACCGCCAACCGTCGTCCGATGTTCTGCTCCGTCAATCGCCCGAACTTCTGGCGGCCGTCCGGATTGAATTCGATGATGACCACCGCGCGGCCCAGTTGATCCACACTCCGAAAGGCATTCGCCACGCTCTTGCCGGAAATTTCCGTCCGCCGTTTTACCACGAGCGGGGATTCCATCATGGTTCCGTTCGCCTTGCGGTCGCGCAATTTCAGAACCTGATACTCGATCGGCACAAGTGGGGTCTTTCCCTTGGCTTGGTCCACCAGCTCGTCGCTCTTTTCGTGAACGAGGGTGAACTCCAGTTTCGCCACCCGCTCCAACTGCCGCCGGTAGGAAGTCTTATCCGCCTCGCTCACTCCGGGAATCTGCACGATGATCCGGTTCGCCCCGACAGGTTGGATGACCGGTTCGGCCACGCCGACGGAGTCCACACGCTTCCGGATGACCTCGACGGCCTGATCCAGCGTGCCCCGCGTCGTGGTTCCAGAAAGTTCCAGCAGGAACTGGGTTCCTCCCCTTAAGTCCAACCCGGGCTTGATCTTGATTTTCCAAGCTCCGGTCTCGTCCTTGGCCAATAAGGAACTCAGGCAGAGTCCGGTAAGCGCCAGTGTCAGCACCACGCTCAACCGCATGCGTTTGCGGGTGTCCGTGGTCAGAAAATAGGCAATGAAAACAACGAAAAAAACGAGGCTAAGGCCGAACTGGAGTCCAATCATAAAATGGCGATCCCCGTCCTACGCGGCGG
>CAIVGD010000163.1 GCA_903905395.1 uncultured Verrucomicrobiota bacterium | reverse complement strand
TTTGAAACCGGAGACGAAGGTGACCGAGCAAGCTGTGAGGGAGGTGGGGGCGGGAAGACGGGAGTTGGAGGTGTGGGATTGGTGTGATGCGGTGATCGCGGGAAAAACTGGCCCGGCGCGCGCCGGATTGCGGCGTCTGCTGGAGCAGGGGGAGAATGAAGTGGCTCTGGTGATAATGCTGGCTTCCGGTCTGAGGCTTGCGGCTTTGGGCAGAGTCTTGCAGGAGGCGAAGTTATTGAGAGTGCCCCCGCCGGGGAGCTATGTGCAACCGAGTCTGGATCCAGAGGCGGAACCGATGCTTCCGAGAAACGCCAAGGGGGACAAACCAAACCTCTGGCGGTTGGGCAAGGTCACGGCGCTGTGTGCGCACCGCCCCGCGGCCGGAGTTCGGCGCGCGCTGAATCGTCTGCACGAGCTCCAGATAGAGCTCGTCTCGGGTGCGGATCGTGGCCGAGTGCTGGAGGAGGGTATCCTCAGACTCTGTTTGGACTAATGGGCGAGGAGGGGTAGGATCGGCACAAATGTCTGTGGAGGATCCAAGGGAAAATCGAATCACGGAATGGTTTCGAAGCCTGACGATGGGGGTTCGGATCCAGCTCGTAATGTTTTCCTTGCTCGGGGTTGTTTTGGGGATCGCAGGAGGGATCGCCCTGATCAAGGACCCGCCCATCCTGCTTCCGACGGTAACCCCGGATTCTGAACCGGTTCCGGGAGAGCCAGAGCGCGAGAAGGCACAGAACCTCGGCAAGTTTTGGCGGCAAGCCGAGGGAATGCTGGGAAAAGACGGCAGAACTGCCACTTCGGCGGAAACCAAGGGCGAGATCGAAGCGATGAGGAGCCTCGTGAACTTGAAACCGGAGGAAGCGGAGAATTGGGATCGATTGGGCAAGAGCCTGTATCTGGCCGGGCAGTACGACGAGGCGGTTAAGGCATTTCGGAAGGCTCTAGAAATCAAGCCCGGGGTGGCGGAAGTTTTGGCCAACCTGGGAGTGACACTGAAGACGAAGGGGGAGATGACGGAATACGAAAAGACGGTGCAGAGTCTGGCCTTGGTTGACGCCAAGATGGCGCGAGAGCTGATGAGTTTTTCCTCCACGCCCGCCAGCGGAGCGGTCAGCTCGACGACTCCCGCCCCTGCGCGTCCGCCAGTAGCATCGGTCGGTGCACCGACCAACGCCGGACCGGTCGATGGGAAGCAGGGTTCCATACAGGAATCGGGCGAGATCGGGGCGACTCGAAAACTGGTCGCAATGGATCCGAAGGATGCGGACAGTTGGGACAGGCTGGGCAAATCCCTTTACCTATCCGGGAAGTATGAGGAAGCGGTGGCATCATTCGACAAGTCTCTCGCGCTGAAGCCGAACGCGCAGGAGGTGTTGGCCAACCTGGGGGTGACGCTGAAGGCGAAGGGGGACACGAGCCGCTATGAGAAAGTGCTGGAGAAGCTGGCGACGATCAATCCCAAGACAGCGGCGGAGCTAAAGGCGTTTGAGTTGCCGCCCAAAGCGAAGCCCTAAGCGGACTTTTCCTCGACGACCACGATGTCGTCTGGATGAATTCTGGCGAAGAC
>CAIVGD010000162.1 GCA_903905395.1 uncultured Verrucomicrobiota bacterium | reverse complement strand
CCGTGATCCGTCAAAGCCAGTGCCGGTTGACCCAGCTCCTTCGCCCGCGCCACCAGTTCCGGAATCCGGCACGCCCCGTCCAACAGGGAGTACTCCGAATGGCAGTGCAGATGGACGAACGGTTTGGCCACAATCTGTAAATCTGATTCATCCCCCGCCTTCTTCCAGCCAATTCCACTCTTTCCCAACGCCGTTTGTGTAAAATCTGCAAAAACTTTTCCCGCCCTACAATCGCTCACAACTTTGAGTCTCAAAACCAAAGGTAGGGCGGTCTTTCCAAGAACGCCTGCGGCGATTATTCAAACTTGGACATCGCGCTAGGCGGCCTCGGAGATGCCGCCGCTACCTTGACCCTCAATTCTCAGCTCTTCTGACTTCAACTTCAACTCGCGGTCCTCCGCGCCCGCGGCCAGTATTGTTTCGGGAAACACGGTTCTTAAGCCCGGCTGGCGTAGCCGTTAACCCTGTCCACGGGCTGTTTGACACAAACATCAATAACCAATATAGGTCAGCTACTATGAGTAAAATTCTTGTCTGGGACATTCCCAACCGCATCTTTCACTGGGCATTTTCCGGATCACTCACCGCAGCCATTGCAATCGGATTCTTGGTGGAAGATAAGCAGCCGCTGTTTCAACTGCACATGCTTTTAGGGATCGTTGCACTGTTTCTTCTGGCCGTTCGTCTGGTGATGGGAGTTGTTGGATCGCGCTACTCAAGGTTTTCGAGCTATCCGGTGAATCCACGTGAAGTAATTGGCTACATGATCAGCACCGTCGTTTCGAAAACGAAACTATACGCAGGAAACAATCCGGGATCGGCAATGGCGGCTTTGCTCATGTTTGTGCTCGTCCCTGCCTTGTTCATCTCGGGCATCGGCTATGGCGGAGAAGCCGTCGAGGAACTGCATGAGATTTTCGCATGGGCATTACTTGCTGTCATTCTCTTGCACTTGGCCGGACTGGCGTGGCATACGATTCGCCATCGGGAGAATATTTCCCTCGCCATGCTCACGGGACGGAAGACAGGCCAGATGGAGGATGCCATCTCATCGGCTCATCCTCTCTGGGGAGGCGTCATCCTTCTTGTATCCGCGCTCTGGATTGCGGCACTGTTTGCCGGTCACAATGCCAGCACATCCACGGTCCGACTGCCAGGTATCGGCGTGACTTTGCAGCTCTGTGAGAACGAGTCAGAGGGTGGGAAGCAGGAGCAAGGTCATGACAACAATGACTGAAAACTTCCCCAACAATTGGTGACCCCACCTCTGACCCCACCGATATTATTGTTGCACAGAGATTTAACCCTTGTTTTGAGCCCAAAAAACAGCAAAAACTTTAAGTTCGACCTCTGACCCCACCTCTGACTCTAGGTCTGTCCCCAGAACGCCTGCGGCGATTATTCAAACTTGGACATCGCGCTAGGCGGCCTCGGAGATGCCGCCGCTACCTTGGCCCTCAATTCTCAGCTCTTCTGACTTCAACTTAAACTTCAACTTAAACTGGCGGCTGCGCCTGCGTCCCGCGGCCTCGGAGAGGCCGCCGCTACCTAAACTTACAACTTCGAAATTCCCCTCCCCTCATGCAACCCTCCATAGACTCCCAAAAGGAGGGCAAAGCCCTTCGAAGCTCAGCAAGGTTCTGCCGAGGCTGAGCGAAGTAGGGCAAAAATCCCGACTTCCCCTCCGCCGGGTTTTCCCATAGGGTTTCCTTTCCATGGTTGAAATCAGACTCAAACGAGGTGAATCGGTCGATAAGGCTCTTCGCCGCTTAAAAAAGAAGCTCGATCGCGAGGGCATTCTTCGCGATGCCCGCTCCCGCCGCTCCTACGAGAAGCCCAGCGTCCGTCGCCGTCGTAAGTTGAAGGAACCAAAAATCAACTACTACGGCAATTTCTCCCTCTAAATCCACCGCCCTCCCGGGCCCCTCCGACCCCTTCGAAGCCGACCAAGTCGACCTCCTTCTTTCTTCCGATAGTCCGTTCCGCGACCGAATCACCATCCTGCCCTCCGCCTCGTCCACTCAGGATCTTCTCCGTCCCTCCCCTGGCACTTCTCCTTCTTCTCTTCCCGCCGTTCTCGCGGCCGAAATCCAGATCGCGGGTCGAGGCCGCCAAGGCAGAAGCTGGATCTCCGAAAAACCTCTCGGCCTCTGGGTCTCCGTTCTTCTTGAAGTCGATCCAGACCGACTCCCCATTCTTTCTCTCCTCGGTTCGTTGGCCGCCGCCGATGCCGTCCGCGCCCTCACCGAACTCGAACCCTCCCTCAAATGGCCCAACGATCTTCTTCTACAGAATCGCAAACTGGCGGGCCTCCTCGTGGAAACCATCGCCCGGCCAGGCCAACCCCCGCTCGCCCTCCTTGGTCTGGGCCTGAATCTGCACCAGCAAACCGCGGATTTTCCCGTCGAATTAAAAAAATCCGCCATATCGCTCCGTCAAGCCGCCGGCCGGATCGTTCCGCGCACTCAGATCCTCGCCGCTTTTCTCGAATCTCTCCTCAGCCGCCTCACTCAACCAATCCCCGAGGCCATGGAGGATTGGCGGAATATTTGCTTTCATCTCGGTCGCTCCACCCGAGTCCGCCTCGGCACGGAGGAAATCATCGGAACTGCCGAGACCCTGGACGACTCCGGCCACCTGCACCTCCGTCTTCCCGATGGCAGCCTGCGCGTCCTCACCTCGGGCGAGACCGATTTTCCTGCGTGATGACCCGCCCGGCTCTGGCAGAATCCAACCAGACGAAATGAGCGCCCCCAACCGCATCGACGATCTCTTCCTCAAGCTCCGTGGGGCGAAACGCAAAGCCCTCATCGCCTACATCGTAGCCGGGGATCCGGATCTGGAGACCACCGCCCAGCTCGTCCCAGCCCTCGCCGAAGCAGGCGCCGACCTGATCGAGCTGGGCGTTCCTTTCTCCGATCCCCTAGCCGACGGCATCGTCAACCAACTCGGCTGCCAGCGCGCTCTGGAATCCGGCACTACCCTTCCTAAAGTTCTTCAGTTGATCTCCCGCCTCCGCAAGGAAAAGTGCACCACCCCTATTGTCCTCTTCACTTATTACAATCCCGTTTTCGCATACGGG
>CAIVGD010000161.1 GCA_903905395.1 uncultured Verrucomicrobiota bacterium | reverse complement strand
GCAATCGTTGTGGGTGTGGACGCCGATTTTTGTTTTTGGAAAGCGGGCGGATACAGTACGGATGGCGGCTCCAACCTCGGAGGGGAGGCGACCACCGTTGGTGTCGCAGAGGACGAGGTAGTCGGCTCCGGCCTCGGCGGCGGCTTCCAGAGTGCGGAGGGCGTAGTCGGAATCTGTGGCGTGGCCGTCGAAAAAGTGTTCGGCATCGTAGATCACATCGCGGCCTTCTTTTTTAAGGAATGCGACCGTATCGGAGATCATGCGGAGGTTTTCGACCGGGGTCGTGCGGAGGACCTTTTCGACGTGGAGGAGCCAGCTTTTTCCAAAGATGGTTACGACTGGGGTTTTCGCGTCGAGGAGGAGGCGGAGTTGGGGGTCGTTGGCGGCGTCCACATGGGCCCGTCGGGTGGAGCCAAAGGCGGCGAGTTTGCAGGAGCCCCATCGAAGATTTCCGGCCTCGGCAAAAAAATCGCGATCCTTGTCGTTGGAGCCAGGCCAACCGCCCTCGACATAGTGGATGCCGTAGGCGGCGAGGCGTTCGGCTAGGCGGAGCTTATCGGAGAGGGAAAAATGAACGCCCTCCGCCTGGGCGCCGTCGCGCAGGGTGGTGTCGTAAAGGGTGAGAGAGGGGACGGAGGACATAAGCTAACTTAGCGTGGAGTGAAGTTTTGAGGAAGAGGGAAGAAGGATGCGGTGGTGGGGGGTGGGAAAGTCGCGGAAACCATTTAGGGGGTGACCATGGCGTGGCCAGCGATCCAACCGGTGGTCCAAGCGGACTGGAAGTTGTACCCGCCTGTGAGGCCGTCGATGTCGAGTGCTTCTCCGGCAAAGTAAAGTCCGGGAACCAGACGGCTTTCCATGGTTTTAAAATCCACCTCGGGAAGTTGGATTCCGCCACTGGTGACGAACTCATCCTTGTTCATGCTTTTTCCGGTGATGGGGAGTTCTGCGGCGGTGAGGATTTGCGTCAACTGCAAGGCGATCTCGCGGTTTAATTTGGACCAGCGATTCTCCACCGTGACTCCCGCCAGTTGGGCAAGCTGTTCCCAGAGTCGGTTGGGCAGGGGACTCCACTTGGATCGCAAAACCATTTGGGCTCCGATTGTTGTACGGCGGTTTTGAACTTCGCGAAGAATAGCGTCGGCGTTGGAGTCCGGCAGCCAATTGACTTTGAGGTGAAACTTGTAATCCAGTTTGTGAAGGGCGCGCGCACCCCAGGAGGAGAGGCGGAGGATGGCTGGACCGCTCACGCCGGTGTGGGTGAAGAGGAGCGGACCGCGCTCTTGGAGATCGGTCCCCTGAACGGAGACTTCGACGGGATCGACGGAGACGCCGGACAGTTCGCGCACCCAGGGAAGATCGACGTGGAAGGTGAAAAGAGAGGGGACGGGTGGCACGAGCGAGTGGCCCAAGGCGGTGGCCGGATGTGATTCGGGTTGGCAACCGCCACATGCCCAGAGAAAGCGGTCGCACTCCATGACGGATCCATTGGTCAGTTGAAGAACAAAACCAGCACCATCGGTTTTCTTAATTGAAGTGACGCCGGCCTCCGTGAGGATTTTGACTCCAGCTTTGCGGGCGAATTCGGTGAGGCAATCGATGATTGTCTGTGAGGAATCGGTCACGGGAAACATTCGCCCATCCGACTCGGTCTTGAGATTTACTCCGCGGGATTGGAACCAGGCGACTGTCTCGGTAGGTCCGAAGCGGGTGAGGGGACCGATGAGGGCGCGGCCTCCGCGGGGGTAGCGGGTGGAAAGTTCGCGGGGATCGAAGCAGGCGTTGGTGACATTGCAACGACCTCCACCGGAGATGCGGACTTTCGCGAGGAGCTGGGTTCCTTTTTCCAGAAGGACAACTTGGGCATTGGGATTGGATTCGGCCGCGGCAATGGCGGCAAAGAAGCCAGCGGCGCCGCCCCCGGCGATGAGAATGCGGGGGGAGTTCATCGTTCCGAGAGCGCCCAAGTGACGGCTTGAGGAAGTGCGTGGGGTCCGTCGCCGCCCAATTCGGCGTCGAGGTGTTCGAGTTGGCGGATGAGATGGAGAATCTCTTTACGTTCTAGAGGTCCGCCGGCGGCCTGGCAGTAGTGGGTTCGGCAACCGAAAGGGCGCGATTCGTAAATGAGACATTTCTGGGTTTGGGATTGGAGAAAAGGGCAGGACCCGTCCGTGGGTTCGGGGAGGTTTTTACGGCCGGTGGCACGGAAGGCTTGAGCAGCGAGGAGGGATTCGCCGCGGGTGAGTTGGGGCGTCCGTCCGGTGAGTTTAAACTGACAGCATTCGGTGCGGCGGAGGCAGCTGCGTTCCACGGGGCGTAGAGCGAGGTCGTGGTAAACATCGCGAACGGAAAAGAGGGCGGCGGGGGAGTTTTTCATTGCGGATCGGTGAATCTAACCACGGTATCTCGACTTGAAAGACCCATGGTTGGGAACACGGAGTGGGGTCAACGAATCTGTGCCACGTGGGCACCTCGCGATAGAAAATTGACCTCTGACCCCGCAAAAACTGACCTCTGACCCCAAAACATTCAGCCTCCGCCTTGAAATCGCGGATGGGGTGCGGAGCCAGAGGGCGGACAATCTTGCCCGCGGGTTGATCTAGACCAAACCGGCGCGTTTGAGAGTCACGTAAGCGCCATTTTTGTCGATCGTCTTTAGGGCGCGGGCGGTGAGACGAATGGTGATGTGGCGCCCGAGCTCGGGGACAAAGATGCGCTTGTGGCGCAGGTTGGGCCGGAACTTACGAGGAGTATTGGCGGTGACGTGCGTGCCGATTCCGCCCGACTTCTTGGATTTACCGCTCCGGATGATTTTACGTCCGAGGGAGGGCACGGCCCCGGTGACTTCGCAGCGGCGGCTCATTTGAGGAGAAGGGCATTGCGTGCCCTCTTGATCGCGGTGTTGAGTTGACGATGGAGAGCGGCAGGCATGCCGGTGATCTTACGGGGAAGAATCTTGCCGGTTTCGGTGATGAACTTCCGGAGAAGTTCCACGTTACGAAAATCGATGGCTTCCCCATTGATGTCGATCCGGCGACGGGTCGTGGACCGGTTCATCCGGCGGGGACGGCGGGCTTTTTTGTTGATCATGATCGGTTATTCCTTGGCCTTCGTTTTGTCTTCTTCGTCAGATTCCTCGCCGCTTTCCTCTTCGGAGGCCTCGACGGTGTCCATGAACGGTTGGGCAGGCTCCCAGCGATTCTTTCCTTTGTTTTCCTGTTCGAAGCGGGACTGACAATCGACGGTGAAACGTGCAAATGGGATGGCCTCGAGGCGTGAGACGGGGATGGCCTGACCGGACATTTCGCAGATTCCATAGGTGCCGGATTGGATGCGTTTGAGAGCTTCCTCGATCTCGTAAAGCGCGTCCTGTTCCTGACTGAGAAGGCTGAGGGCGAAATCTTTTTCGTAGGCATCGCTGCCGGCATCGGCTTGGTGCATGCCGAAGGCTGACCCACCGCCCTCCCCACGCTCGCGGAGGCTGTCCTTGGTCACTCCCTGAACCTGGTCGAGAATATGCTCACGAAGATCGGTCAGTTTTGATTTCTGCTTGTCTAAAAAAGTGGGGGAAAATTTTGGGGGCTTGATCGGCTTGTTGGTTCCTTCCAAGGGGCGATTGAATTTGGCCGGAATCTTGATCGGGAAGGGGGGACCTGACGGTTTTTTCACTGGCGCGACTTTGGCGACAGCCTTCTTCGACTTTTTCGTTTTGGGCGAGGAGCGGGCGGGAGCTTTTTTACGCGAAGGTTTGGACGATTTCCTCGAGGAGGATTTCGAGGCCTTTTTGGATTTGGACTTTGTTGCCATGAAATTTCAAACCTAGCTTAGCCCCAAGGGCTTGCCAACCGTAAAAGGGGGTTGTTTTAGGGGGCTTCCAGATTGAGGTAGGTGGGGTGGGAAAGTCCCTTTTCGTAGGATTCGAAAAGATCCATGCCCTCCGTGGCTTTAATTTTGTCCTGCTTGATGGCTTCATCCACCTGAGCCTTGATCAGGCGGGAGAGCTGGGAGGGTTCGTACTGCACATTGCCCAAGACTCGGCCGATGGAAAATCCGGGGATGGTTTCCTCGATGTAAAAACCGTCCGGCTCGTCTGCATCAAGATAAACGTGAGCTTCGTTGACGGAACCGAAGAGATTATGCAGGTCGCCCATCACATCCTGATAGGCCCCAAGGAGAAAAAACCCGAGGAGGTAGGGTTGTCCCGCCAGATCGTGCAGGGGAAGACTGGAGCGCGTGCCAGTGGCATCGACGAAATGATCGATCTTGCCGTCTGAGTCGCAGGTGATGTCCACCAAGCGACCTTGATGGATGGGGGCTTCGTTGAGGCGCTGGATTGGGACGATCGGGAAAAGTTGTTTGAGAGCCCAGTGATCAATGAGGGATTGGAAAACGCTGAAGTTGCAGAGGTACTGCTTCCCGAGTTGATCCATCAAGCTGCGGATCTCCTCGGGGGGCGGGCGACCGTTGCTGTAGAGCGCGGTGATGCGCTCGGCGAGGTGCCAGAACGTATCCTCGACGCGGGCCTTGGTTGGCAGGTCGAGTAAGCCAAGGTCGAAGCGCGCGGCCGCCTCCTCTTTGACGGTCAGTCCATCGTGGAGGGATTCGCGGCGGTTCTTGCGGTTCAAGTTGACCACTAGGTCGGAAAGTTGGCGGACAAACTCGGGATCTTCTTCTTTGGCGGGGACGAATGCCCGGGGAGTTTTATCGATGGTGCCGAAGACTTCAACGAGCAGGACGGAATGATGGGCCACGGTGGCTCGGCCACTTTCGCTGACGAGGGTGGGATGGGGAACTTTCTCCTGGCGGCAAACCTCGGCGACAGCTCGGACAACGTCGCGGGCGTATTCGGTAAGGGTGTAATTCATCGAGCTTTCTGAATCGGAACGGGATCCGTCATAGTCGATGGCGAGTCCGCCACCGACATCGAGATAGGCGGGTTTCAGTCCGAGGTGATGGAGTTGGGCGTAGTAGCGGGTGGCTTCACGGACGGCCCGGCGGAGGGCAAGAATATCTGGAACCTGGGAGCCAACATGAAAGTGCAACATCTGGAGGGCTTCCGGACAGCCTTCTTTGCGCAAATATTCGACGGCTTCCAGGAGTTCGCTGGTGGAAAGACCGAATTTCGCGCTATCGCCGCCGGAGAGAGCCCATTTACCAACTCCGCGGGCGGAAAGACGGACACGGACGCCGACGAGAAGTTCGACCTGCATGGAGCGGGCTGTGGCCACGGCTAGGCGGAGTTCCTCGGGCTTTTCGATCACGAGGATCACTTTTTTGCCGAGCTTCCGGCCCAGGAGGGCGGTCCGGATGAACTCGGCATCCTTGTATCCATTACAAACGAGCAGACTGTCGGGATCCCGATGATGGGCGAGGGCGGCAAAGAGTTCCGGTTTACTGCCGACCTCCAACCCGAAGTGATAAGGTTCCCCAGCTTCGAGAATCTCCTCCACGACCTCCCGCATCTGGTTGACCTTAACCGGAAAAACGCCGCGGTATTCACCCTTGTAACGAGCCGTGCGAATGGCCTCGGCAAATGCCTCGTTGATGGCTCGGACGCGGTGACGGAGCAGATCGTGGAAGCGGATGAGGAGAGGATAGTGGAGTCCGCGTTCGCGGGCGCGGAGGGCGACTTTGAGAAGATCCACTTCGGCCCCTTCCGTGCCGAGCGGACGGACGGTCATGTGGCCGGCGGGGTTGACGCCGAAGTAGCCGCTCCCCCAACGCGCAATGCCGTACGTGCGGAGCGCATCGTCGATCGTCCAATTTGCCGGAGAATCTGCCACGTGGTCATTCATAGACGGCTCTGGTATCCCAATGCAACGATTCCCATGGCGCGCGGGCATCTTGCGGGCGCAGGAGCAAGAGATACGATGGGTGGATGACCGATGCCGCCACTCAAGTGCAGATTCTCGGTCTGATGCCGGCGGCGAACGGGATGGCCGTGTTTCTCGGCAACGAGCAGAAGACCTTCAGCATTCATGTTGACCACGGGGTCGGAACCTCGATTGCTCTTTTGCTGAAAGGGGAGAAAAGGGAGCGGCCGCTGACGCATGATTTGATTCATCTCATTCTTCAGGGATTCGGGATCACGGTGGACCGGGTGATTATTAATGATCTGCGAAATGACACGTATTTTGCGCGTTTGACCCTCCGCCAGGTGGGCGCGGGCGGGACATCGATCATCGAGATCGATGCGCGACCGAGCGATTGCGTGGCGGTGGCATTGGAAACGCAGAAACCGATCTACGTGGCGAAAGGGGTCTGGGATAAAGTGGCCGACATGACCCCATTTTTGCAGGAGTTGAAAAAAAAGTTTGAGATGGGCGGGGAGACGGAAGGAGGAGAAGAGGAGGATACTGGAGGAGGGGACAAAGGAGAGGGTGGCGAAAAACCGCAGGACAGCGGAGGGAAAGGGCCGGGGAAGAAGGCTTAGTGCCGGAAAAGGAGATACAGATCATTTCCAATCCACGGGGTGGCTTACAGAGTGGCGTTCTCTTCGATATATGAAAAAATGAGCTGCGTCCCCTTTTTTTCTTTGGGGTTAGTTTTTTCCCTGATCTCTCTTTCCCCGCTTCAAGCGGGTCAGGGCGCGAGTGGTAAGTTTACCGAGGAGGTGGCTAAGTTTGCCGAGGCTCCCGCTCCAGCTCCGGGCGGAATTCTACTGGTCGGTAGTAGCACATTCACGAGATGGACAAGTGCCGAGCAGGATCTGGCTCCTCTTCCCGTCACGAACCGGGCGTTCGGGGGCTCGCGGACCTCCCATCAGTTGATGTTCTTCGATCAGGTTGTCCCCCCCCTGTCAACCCGCCCTCGTGGTTTGGTATTGCGGCAGTAATGATATCAACGATGGACAATCACCCGAGACCATCCTCTCTCGAACACGGGAATGGGTGGAGCGAACCCAGCAAGCCGTTCCCCAAGTGCAGATCCTTCTCGTTTCCATCATGCGCTCTCCTCAGAAGAAGAGAGACAACCGATTGGCGGCGGTGGATATGGTAAATCAAGGCCTGCGGATTTTTTCAGAAAAGACCCACGGAGTCTTTTATGTGGATGTGAATCCCGGGTTTCAGAGTTCAGCGGGAGAGCCACAGGCGGATTTGTATGTGGAGGATGGACTTCATCTCAATTCGGAGGGATACCGACGGATGAACAAAATACTCCGACCCGCCATTGAAAAACATTGGTCGGGGAGGGTCATCCATAAGACCAGACCGAAAGCCAACCCGTAAACACATTCTCAAACGCCGAGAATTGACTTCACAAGCGTAGTTCGTTACTACCGCTTAATGAAGGCACAGTCTCCATCGCCTCTCATAAATCACTCGCGTTCAGGATATTCATTGTGCCATCCGTGCTGAATTTGAGAAGGGGGCGTGTCTTGTACTTGCGCATGACTGGGGATGGGCGGGGTGGATGCGGCCTGTGTTGTTTCTGATGTACCAGCAACTGGTTTTCTTCAAATGTTCCGATTTGTCCTAGAAAAAATCCACCCAGCCGTCTTTTTGAAGGCGGCGGAGTCGGCTTCCGCCACGATTTCGGAACACGAACAAACGCTGTTCGACATCTCTCAACTTTCGTCCGATGAGGCATTGAAGCGCCTCGGTGCCCAGGAAAACGGTCTGTCCGAGTCGCAGGTGGAGGCCGCACGAGAGCTCCACGGCGTGAACGACTTCGGTACCAAAAAACGGGGCGGCTGGTTCATGGAAATCTTAGAGCGCTGCCGTAATCCGCTCGCCATCCAGTTGATCGTGATCTGCGCTGTGTCCGTCTTCATGAACGACATACGCTCCGCCGTCGTTGTCGGTGGAATGCTAGTACTCAGCGTCGTGCTGGCCTATGTGCAAGAACATCGTTCAAGCAGAGCGGTGGAAAAGCTTCAGGCGATGGTTCGGGCGGACTGCCTAGCTCTGCGAGATGGTCAAGAATGCGATCTGCCCATCACGGACGTCGTTCCTGGAGATATCCTCGTTTTGCAAGCCGGGGCGATCATTCCGGCTGATATGCGGCTCATCGGTGCCAAAGACTTCTTTGTCAGTCAGTCCTCATTGACAGGTGAATCGATGCCTGTGGAAAAACACGCCGACCCCGTGGAGTTGTGCGGAAGAGGTCTCATTGAACTCCCGAACGTGTGTTTCCAGGGAAGCAATGTTCTCAGCGGCACCGCGCGCGGTGTGGCGGTGAACACGGGTGTGCATACCCACTTCGGTTCCATCTCGGCAAAGCTTTCGGGTGGCCGTGCGCTAACCAGTTTTGATCGCGGTATCGCGGGTTTCACCTGGCTCATGATCCGCTTCATGCTCGTCATGGTCAGCGCGGTTTTTCTGATCATCGGCTTGCGCAAAGGCGACTGGGCGGCTGCGCTGCAATTTGCTCTCGCCGTCGCCGTGGGTCTCACGCCGGAGATGCTGCCGATGATCGTCACGGTGAATCTTTCCAAAGGCGCGATCGCGATGGCGCGCAAAAAGGTAATCGTCAAACGACTCAGTGCGATTCAAAACTTCGGAGCCATCGACATCCTGTGCACGGACAAGACAGGCACGCTCACGCAAGACCGCGTCATTCTCGAAAAGCACGTCGATGTAACCAACCGCGGAAGCGAGGATGTTCTGCGCTACGCCTACATGAACAGCTACTATCAGACAGGTCTGCGCAACCTGCTGGATCGCTCCATCCTCTCAAACACCGATCTGGATGTGGAGCGCAACTGCCGAAAGGTCGATGAGATCCCCTTCGATTTTCACCGCAAGCGCATGTCTGTCGTGGTGGACTACGCGGGTGACCACGTCCTGATCTGCAAAGGAGCGGTCGATGATATTTACAAGGCTTGCACGCATTACCAGATAGACGACGAGATTCATTTGATGATTGATCTCATCAAGAGGGATCTCCTGGAAGAATACGAAGGCCTCAGTCGGGATGGCTATCGAGTACTCGCCGTGGCCTACCGCGAATTTCCCCAGACGAAGCAAGTCTTCTCCACGGCCGACGAAAGCGATCTGATCCTGCTTGGTTACCTCGCTTTCCTCGATCCGCCCAAGGATTCCGCCGCCAAGGCCATCTCCTTGTTGAGGGGGGTAGGAGTGTCCACGAAAATTCTCACCGGCGACAACGCCCTCGTCACACGAAAAATCTGCAATGATGTCCGCCTCGATTCCCCTTTGGTCATCACCGGAGACCAACTGACGGGCCTAGATGAAGACAAGCTCGGGGAGCTTGCGGAAAAGCAAAACGTCTTCGCGAGTCTCTCCCCCTCGCAAAAGGAATCCATCATCGTCGCATTACAAAAACGCGGTCATGTCATCGGTTATTTGGGTGATGGCATCAACGATGCACCGGCGATGCGCGTCGCAGATGTGGGCATCTCCGTGGACTCTGCGGTGGATGTGGCCAAGGAGTCCGCCGACGTGATCCTCCTGGAGAAAAGCCTGCTTGTCCTGGAGGATGGAATTATGGAGGGTCGCAAGGTTTTCGGAAATATCATCAAGTACATCCGGATGGGGGCCAGCTCGAACTTCGGCAATATGTTTAGTGTCGTCGGAGCCAGCCTTTGGTTTGGAAAATATTTTCTCCCGATGGCCCCTCTCCAGGTGCTCGTCAATAATTTGCTTTATGATGCCTCCCAGGTTGGCATTCCATCCGATCGTGTGGACGAGGAATACCTCAAAACACCGCGTAAATGGAACATTGGAAACATCCAGCGCTTCATGGTGTTCATCGGACCCCTCAGCTCAATCTTCGACTACGCCACGTTCTTCCTCATGCTCTACTTCTTCAACTGTCATCTTTTCTATGCCGACGGCACGTCTCTTGCGGATAAGACGTATTACGAGAGCCTTTTTCACACCGGTTGGTTCGTCGAGTCTCTTTTGACGCAGACTCTTATCGTCCACATCATACGCACGAAGCGCATTCCGTTTTTTCAGAGCCGTGCCAGCCCAATCATGCTTTTCACCACCCTTACAGTCATGGCAGCGGGCGCTTTCCTTCCGTATTCCGGACTCGCGCACTACTTGGGTCTCGTCCCGTTGCCCGTTAGCTACTGGCTATGGATCGCCGCCTTCCTGCTGGTTTATTCTATTCTCACCCATAAGGTCAAAGTGTGGTTCTATAATAAATTCGGGATAGATTGATCCATATGAAAAGCCTCCTCACAGCATTGCAAGAAGGCCGCTTGATCGAACTACCCGACAATAACAAGGAAAAGTCTCTCGAGTATCTGGCCACCATCATCGAGGCCATTCCTGACATCGGAGATGTCGGCGGCATCACGGAGGGCGTCCTAGCCCGTGAGAGTGCTCACAACACCGGAATCGGCAAGGGCTGGGCTTGCCCTCATGCCCGCACGTCCTCCGATGGCGAACTCCTTTGCGCCATCGGCTGGAGTCCATCTGGGGTGGACTACGGCGCATCGGACGGTGCGCCGGTCCATCTCGTCGTCATGTATTTTGTCCCAGACAGCCAGAAGAACGCCTACCTCAAGGAAATCTCATCCCTCGCCAAGGCCATTCTCACGGTCCCCTCCATGCAGGAGCTTTCCTCGCTCACGGATCTGGGCGAAGTGCGCCATCGGTTGCTCGATGCCATAAGCCTCGCCCTTGAGTCGATGGCCCCCGATGCCAGAGCCCGCATGATCCAACTTGAGGTCAAGCAGGCTTCTGCAACTGGGATAGCACCCTTCGGTCTACCGCAAGATCTCGCGTCTTATGTCTTCCCCTTGCAGATCATTTGCATCCCTGGAGCCAAACCTTTCGTGCTTGGACAGGACTTGGAACTCGTCCAACTCATCGAATCTCAGGAGCAGCTCGTCAAAGGACTGAAAGACAGTGGCCGCGCTGAAGGTCCCGGCGTGCAAATTCTCCTGCGATCCTATGCGCTCTATCCCACCGATCGCATAGTTTACGATTGTTTAGCCTTTAAAATACCCACTCCATCAGCAAGCCCAGCAACTGAATCCGTCATTCGTTCTCCACGAACGGAAGGGAAGCCAGTTTCCCTCACTTGATTTCAAAAGTGCTCGTACGGGGCAATGTAGGATGGGTTCAGTCCTGATTTTGTTTCCGTAACAGCGGGTCGTGGATGGAACCCACTCAATCCATTTCATTGGTGATTCAATACTTTTTCGTCTTTCATTACTGTCGTAGCTGGTCTTGAGTGTAATTATCCATGAAACCCAAAATATCCAGCCCTATTCCACTTCAGCCCCCTTACGAATGTGGAGCTGATCCTAGGGAACCGGGCAAACCGCGCATTCTTTTCACAAGCGTTTTCGGTCCATATGCGAGGGACGATCAGTTCGGAAGCCGGGCTATCAACCCCATGGAGCTTTATCACAACCAGGTCACGCGGGTACAGGGACCCTTCTCGCTCCGGATGTTCCACCGTTCGTGGGGTTTGATGATGATGCGCGATAATATCTCCGCGCCCAGTTCGCTTCTGGATTTTCCGACCTTGGACCGGTTCATTGAGGAATTAAAAACCGAGCGCTATAACATTGTTGCGATCAGCGCGATCCCGCCCAATTACCTGAAAGTAGTTGAAATGTGCCGCCTGATTCGCGAAATCCAGCCGAAGGCCAAAATTATTGTCGGAGGGCATATCTCAGGCGTCCCAAATCTCCAAAAGCGCATTGGAGCAGACCATGTGGTTCGCGTGGAAGGGGTGCGATGGTTTCGCGAATTTCTCGGAGAGGATGTGCACGCTCCGATCCGGCATCCGCGGATTGTTTCAGGAGTCGGAACCCGAACGTTGGGAATGCCTTTGCGCGAAACAGCCGGGGCCATCGCGGCCACTCTTATTCCATCGGTGGGCTGTCCGATGGGGTGCAACTTCTGCTCTACCTCTGCGATGTTCGGAGGCAAAGGCAAGTTCACGGATTTCTACAAGACCGGCGATGAATTGTTCCATGTGATGTGCGAACTCGAGAGCGAGATGAAGGTGCAAACATTTTTCGTGATGGACGAGAATTTCCTCTTACACAAAAAACGGGCGCTTCGGCTCATGGAACTGATGGAGGAACACAACAAAAGCTGGTCCCTCTACGTCTTCAGCTCGGCGAATGTCTTGAGCTCCTACACGATCGAGCAGTTGGTGAGCTTGGGG
>CAIVGD010000160.1 GCA_903905395.1 uncultured Verrucomicrobiota bacterium | reverse complement strand
CACCATCACCCAATGGCTGGGCATCCTAGAGATCACCGGGCAGATCATCCTGACTTCGCCCTATTACGAGAACTTCGGCAAACGTATCGTCAAGACGCCCAAACTCTATTTCGCGGACTCCGGACTGGCGGCCGCGCTGCTGGGAATTCGGGACGAAGCGACCCTAACGAACTCGCCTTTCCGCGGGCCGCTGTTCGAGGGACTGGTCGCCTCCGAGATTGTCAAACACCGCCTGAACCGGGGGCGCGAACGGGGGTTGTACTACTTCCGCGACCGGCAAGGACTGGAGGTGGATTTCGTGGTGGACGAGGGCGACCGCCGGTTGCTGCTGATCGAGGCTAAGGCCACCCGCACGCCAATGCCGGACGATGCGCGTTCCATGGTTCGGCTGGTGGCGGCGATGGGGCGGCGCGCCGTGTCGCGTGCGATGGTCGTGCATGCCGACACGGCGGAGAACGCGGCGCCCATGTCGCTGTGTCCTGGTGTCCGGGCGGTAGGCTGGCGCGCACTGCACGCGCTGCTCGACTAAAACTTCCAACATGGGGTGATGAGCCGCTGCCAGAGTCGAAGCAAAACGAGGCTGTAGCCACCCAGAAGAAACCCCGAAAAAGCGTGATGACCGAAGATCCCGATCTTTCATAGCGATTGGAGAAAAGGAATGAATACGGCGAAAAAGTCGTGGAGACCCTTTCAAAGCAACTGGCGGAACGGTATGGGCAGGGATTTTCGGTGCCGAACCTCAAGAATTTCAGGTAATTTCTCGCCACTGCCCCGGAACCCCGCCGGCAGTTCCTCGAGTTGCTCATCGAAAACATCCAATACTACGGCACTCTGTCCGAGCGGACATTACGCAAGATCGCTAAACCAGAGATAACTGGTCAAGACGGTCTTCGTGAGATGGACTCGCTGTTGGATAGCCTCAAGGGGGAACTGGGCAGCGACTATCTGGCCACCTACAAGAAGACGGGTGTCGAAGATCAGGTAATCATTACCGTCGAACAACAGGGCAAGCCTCCAGAAACTCCGACACAAGGTAAGTGAAACATGAAAGACGGCCGCAAATACCGCCGGAACAATCCTCCGAGATCATTCTCTATCAGACCGAGGCGGAGTTTTACTCGGAGACGACTCTGAGCAGAAAATACACAGGCATAAAAACAGCGTCAGCCTTTCATCGGCGGTGTGGAGTGTTTCTTGCCGACATGAGTTTCATGAGATCATCGGCGACGAATAGGCGGTTGGCGTTTCTGGCCGGTCACCTCCCTCAGCAACCCGTCTTTCATCAGCCAAGCCCTACTGCGGCGCACGGACTAGAAGGCCAGATCTTTGCTTGCGCAGTAGTCGGATGTCTTAATCACACTTCATGGTATTTGGCGTGACTATGTCTCCCTCTTACTCCCTTTTCATTAGTAAGACCTCGCATACTCACGCCTCCACCCAATCTCTATCACGAATCGCCTACTGGCTTGATAAGGGAACTCCAAACGATGATAACTCAGGGCAACACGCCGAGCGCAAAACGCCAACCGGTCACGGGCGAAGTGCAGAAAGCCACAGTGCGACGTTTCCCCTCAAACTCATACGAGGCAACTCCCTCACGCCGCTCGATGATCTCGGAGATGGCTCGGGAAAGCGCGGGATTGCCCTTGTCCAACGCCGAAACCATCAAAAGTTCCCGTCTTGAATGCAGAGCGACGACACCCTTGGGATCCAAGGCGTAGTAGAATACGCCTGGCGGCAGATTTAAAATTTTCTCAATACGCTCGCTCATCTGATCAAGATAGATCGTCGCTCCCAGTATCCCAACGACCCGCCCTTCGTTCATGACGGGGACTGCGATGACTCCTGAAGGTTTCCCCGTTGACTTGCTGACAACGACCTCACCGAACACTGGTTTGCCGGACATCACAACCGCGAAGTAGGAGCGATCCTTCAGGTTCTGCGGGACAAAATCCTTGTCCACCGTGAAGTAGTAACCGTCAGGCCGGGCAAACCAGAGCAAACATGGAATCGCGCGACGCTGTTCATCCGCAAGCAGGGATTTCATTTTCTTCCAATCGAGAGACCGGACCTCACTCAGCGATGCCAAGCGGGTCAGCGCCTGGCTAACCGAACCAAGTTGTTCGTCGATCAACGCTGACAAAGCTACGGCGCCAATTTTGGCTTCCACCTTGGGCATTGAAACCACAGTGGACTTGTCGCCGGTATCGTTAGCTTTCGTGGCTGGAGTAGGTTTGCCAGCACAGCAACCGGCCAAGGCTCCGATGAAAAAAGTGCTCAGCAGAACCAGCCACAACATTTCATTACCTTGTCGCTTCTTTATTTTAATATCCTCCAGATTCGTCGCATTTTGCTCAGGCACTACTCTGAGCAGGAAGTAGCCGGCAAACAAATCTACGTTTTCGGTCGCACCCAACTCGCCATCGCGTAGGCCATCGGCAACCGTATCCAACTGGCAATGGAAGACAGACCCGCCATCACCGTCGTCGTCTTGTCGCGACCTTGCCACGCTCCGAAGAGTGCTTTGAAAAAAGGCCCGGCAAATGTGAGGAAAGATCGGCTCTTCCCCATGAGTAATCCCATCGTGCGGTCCCTCTCCTCCTTGTCATTACGCCAGAGCGAGACCACGGCGCGGCGTAACGAATGGGAAAAAGCGTCCTCCTTGGAAAAACAATCGTAGAGCGCGCGAGAAAGCAGCTCCGGCACCCGGCAGGCTCGCCGGCGGCTTCGGACAAAGGCACGAAAATCGGCCGTCTGCACGAGCTCGATCGCATCAATCAGCCCGTTGGTGATTCCAGTCGCCGTCAGCGGATGGCTGTGTCCCACCGCATCGCCAATCAAAACCCGTCGCCCATTCCCATAGTCCGCACGATCGATGAACTGAATGGACTGCCATTGTAAATGCCCGCCCCGGATCTGCTCCTCGCATGGCTGTCTCCAGACGAGAGGCAGGGTATCCCGGATGGAGGCAATCAACCATTCCGGATCCTTCATCTCAGCCTTGAACTTCAGGGGGACATCGACGCAAATCCGCACGACGGAAGGCGCTATCTCATAACCGAGAAGAAAACTGGGCTTTCCCAAAAACACATGGCCGTAATCGGGATAGGGAGCATTCACGCCCTCGATCAAAATTCCCGTCATCGCAGATACGGCCTTGTGGTTATTCGCACCACGCAGGCTTCTCCGGACGATGCTGGAGCGGCCGTCCGCACCCACCACCATGTTGGCCTCCAGCCTCTCCCCACTTTCCAGCACCACGCCCTCATCGTCAGCCAATTCCACTCTTAGCCCGCGCAGGAAAGTGACCCGGTCGGTTGAAGCCACCACCTGCCGCATCTCGCCCACGAGATCTCCGTGGTGGAAAGCCAATCCGAGTTGCCCTTCGACATAATCCAGTTTCACGGGAGATTCGCCATCCCCGGGGTAAACGACGAAGCCACGCCCCCTGGGACGTCCCTGGATGGAAATGGTCGAACCGAATCCCAACTGCTTCAACGCATCAACCCCCTCGGGGTGCAACCACTCACCTGCGAAACGCTTGGGGCTTTTCCCTTCTGGATTAGCTTCCAACAAAGTCACCGACCGACCGGCCAAAGCATAGGCGCGGGCCACAGCGCATCCCGCCGGTCCAGCCCCCACCACAATGACATCTGCTCGGTTGTTCATTCCTTTTTTGGTGCAATTAATTTAGCACTCATTCAAGGAATTCCAAGGAAAAGGGATTTGGCCAGAGGCCGAATCAGTCGTGAAGAATTAGTTCAATCAACCAGGCAAGGAAGTGAATCTCCACCAAGGCTATCCTTCTATCTCCTTTGGATTTTTCCATGGCTCGAACCTCCAGATCCCCTTCTCCCAGATCGAACTCGGCCGCCCGACGAAGGCGATGGTCATTGCATGTCGCTAAAAAACATTCCACCTCGTCCTTCGGCAAAACCCATCGGCCCGCTTGCCCGGCGGGGGGCAGGTTTTTCAACCAATTCTGCATCGCATCTCCCCGGCCCAAGCGGGCTTCATGCAAACCTTCAATCCAAGAGAGCGCATCCTCCCCGCGAATTCCAGCCTCCCGCAAACCCGCCCGGCCATACCAGGCGTTCCCGATCATCGGATCCAACTCCCCCGGATCCGTCCTGTAAGCCTCCATCGTGCTTTCCAGGGCTTGTCGTAAAAGGGCGGCCTCAGGAGCCGCAAAATCAATCTGCCAATCTCCGGTTTTTTCCTGGAGAACCCTCACGCCGGGGCCGACTCCAGCGTGGATTTAAGGCCAAACTCCTGAAGTCGATGACAGTAAAGTTCGGCCTTCTCACGGGTCTCCATGGCCACCACGCTTCGCCCTTGTTCATGCACCTCCAGCATGTGCTTCTTCGCCTTCGGTTCGTCGAAACCCAGCACTTTTTGAAAAACAAACACCACATAGCTCATTAAATTGATGGGGTCGTTCCACACCAACACCTGCCATCCTTTGGCAAAAGCTTCCGATAGATCGGTTTCCTGATTCGGAAGAACGCACGGGGCATCAAGGGTTCCACTTTGCACAGAATTCATACTAGTTCTTGGAAGTTATTTTTCAATCCGGTTCGCCTTCGCCATTTGCTCAATCTCCGCTAGAGATCCTACATGCCTATCCCACGCCTTCTGGCCCTGCTAGCCGCCGCCTCGCTCGGCCTGCTCGTCGCCACCGCTTTGGTTCCTTGCTCGCGTTTCCTTCTTCCCTGCACTTCCGCTCCGCCCAAAACGGCCGAATTGCCGATCCTCATCACCATTGCGGATCTCGCCGGAGAACCATGGCCGTGGCCACGCCTAGACCTCACCCTCGTTCTCCGCGCCCTCTCTCCCTACCGGCCGAACCCCGTTGGCCTCCTCCTCCCATTGGACGCACCTGATGTTCTGGAGCCAGTTCAGGACAATCAAATGGCCCGCGCTTTATCATCCTTCGATCCTCCCGTCCTGCCCGCCGCCGCTTTCCCCCCCCTCGCCGAAACCGAAAAACTTCCCCTCCCCAAACTTCCCCACCAAGGCTCCATCCATAACTTGAGAACCGCAGATTACTTTCTCGCTCCCGACACAAACCTCCGCCGAGCCGCCACCATCGCCGCTTGGAAAGTCACCCCCGAGGCCGATGGCCAACTCCGTCGCCTTCCCCTGGTTTTCCGGCAGGAAGACGAGGTGGTTCCCTCTTGGCTCCTCGTCATGTACGCGCGCGCTTTGGGAGCCGACTTGAGCCGATCCGAATTGCAGGGACGCCGTCTCATCCTGCGTGATGATCAAGGCCTCCAACTCCAGACCATCCCGCTCGATCTCCGCGGGTCAGTCCCCGTCGATTGGGACCAACCCGATCCAGCTTCCATTAAAATGGAAATCCGCGGGGTGGTGCTCGCGGCGGAACAGGACAGAATCGGACTTCACCCCTATTACGATTTGAAAACGCTTTCCCGCAAACCGGTTATCATCGCCAGCACCATCCCCGAAGTGGATCCAGCAATCGATTCGCCTTTGGGAAAACGCGCTTTGGCCGAGGCCGTCCTTCGCACCTGGTCCCGACTTTCCACCGGGCCTCAACCTGTTCTCCATCCTCCCTCCTGGCTGATTCT
>CAIVGD010000159.1 GCA_903905395.1 uncultured Verrucomicrobiota bacterium | reverse complement strand
TAAGTGAAAAACATGCGAAAAACGTAAAAGCCGATTCCAACAATCCCCACGGCTCCCCCAGCCCAAAGGAGCCAATCCGGGCTTCCGCTTGTTCCTTTCCCTCTGATGGGAGACAAGTTGCGAAAGTTCTCCGGAATCCCGGTTTCTATCCCCAACTCCACCTGATAGGCCGCTCCAGCAGCCGGAAGGGCCAAGGCCACCCGCGGAACCGCCCCCTCGTAACGAAAAGGAATCTGCCCGAACTGCAGCCGATCACGATCCTGCAGGAGCGCTTGGGTCACTTTTTCATCGTTGACGCGCGTCCCATTTGTGGAATCCAGATCCCGTACGCGATACTCCTGACCCTCAAGAACAAGTTCGGCATGCCGCGAGGAAATACTGCCATGCACCACCTGCACCTCATTGCCATCGATGCGACCCACCGCCATCCGCAGCCCGGTCAACTCCACAACCATCTGGGGAATTTCCTTACTTTCAGATATGAGCTTGGGCATGGAACTTGATTATACTCGCGGAGTGGCGGCGTCGAGTAGTTCGAAAAACTGTCTAAAAAAATAAGAGGCATCGTGCGGGCCCGGGGCGGCTTCGGGATGGTACTGGACGGAAAAAGCCCCGCCGGAAACCATCCTGATTCCTTCGCAGGTTCCGTCGTTGAGGTTCAGGTGAGTCACCTCCACCTTCCCAGGAGGAAGGGAAGCCGGATCCACCGCATACCCGTGATTCTGGCTGGTGATGGAAACTTTTCCTGTCCGCAAATCCTTCACCGGCTGATTCCCGCCTCGGTGGCCAAACTTGAGCTTGAAAGTCGTGGCCCCGAGGGCGTGGGCCAACATCTGGTGGCCAAGACAAATCCCGAAAATCGGTTTTTTCCCCACCAAATCCCGCACGGTCTGATGCACATACGTCGGCACCGAAGGATCCCCCGGACCGTTGGAAATAAAAACTCCGTCCACTTTCGCCCGCAGAATCTCCTCCGCTTTGGCGTGCGCCGGAAAAACCACGGGTTGGATCCCCTCCGCCCGCAGAAGTCGGAGAATGTTTCTTTTCATTCCGCAATCTATCGCCGCCACCCGGTGTTTCACGGGTGGGAGTTTTATTTTTTCCGCGCCCAGTTTTCCGGGAAAATCGATCCCTTCGGGATCCCACTCGAAAGATTTTTTGCAAGTCACCTCCGCCACATAGTCCTTGGCCCCCAACCCGGGCCACTCATTCGCCTTGCGAACCGCCTCCTCCGCCGACATTCCGTTCGTCGCCAACACTCCCTTCATCGCCCCCTGCGTCCGCAGTTTTCTCGTCAGCGCCCGGGTATCCACCCCCTCGAGGGCCGGCACCTTATGCCGCTGAAGATAGACATCGAGAGTCTCCCGTTGCCGCCAATGGCTGGGCCGATGAGCCATACGGCGCACCAATAAACCGGCCACCTGCGGCCGCTCCGATTCCTCATCCTCCGGATTGATGCCGGTGTTTCCTATCTCAGGACAAGTGAGAGCCACCACCTGACCCCGATAACTCGGATCGGTCAAAATCTCCTCGTATCCGGTCATCGAAGTATTAAAACACATCTCCGCCGCCACCCATCCCTCCAATCCAAATCCACGACCCCGCAGGATCGTCCCGTCTTCCAGTGCAATCAGTCCTTCCATTCTGCCGGGAACTTTAAGACAAACCCGCTCGTCCGTCGAGATCATGCCGAATTTCCCCATCCACGATCGTCAGGACAGCCCGGCCCCGCAGTTCCCGCCCCTCGAAGGGAGTGTTTCTTCCCCGGCTCGCAAACTCCGCCTTCCGCACTATCCATTTCCGTTCCAGATCGATCACTGTCACATCCCCCACAGCCCCCGTCGCCAGTGTGCCCCGGCCCAAACCGAAGTAGTCGGAGGGAAACGAACTCATTTTCACCACCATTTCTCGCAGGGAAAGCAAGCCGCTGTGCACCAGTTCCGTCAGGTAAATTCCCAAGGCCGTCTCCAGACCCACCACCCCAAACGGCGCCTCGTCGAACTCCACTTCCTTCTCGTACACGCAGTGCGGCGCGTGGTCTGTCGCTAAAAACCGGATCGTCCCATCCGCCACTCCACGTTTCACCTCCTCCACATCCGCCCGCGTACGCAGAGGCGGATTCATCTTAAAAGAAGTGTCGTAACCCTCGAGGAGCTCATCCGTCAAAGAGAGATGGTGGGGTGATGCCTCTCCTTCAATCGGAACGCCCCTCGCCCTTGCTTCCCGCAGAATCCGGATCGAACCCGCCGAACTCATGTGCTGGCATACCACCCTCGCCCCCGTCATCTCCGCCAAAAGAACGTTCCGCGCCACGATGACCTCCTCCGCGATCGCAGGCCAAGCCGGTAGCCCGAGAATCCGCGACCACTTGCCCTCATTCATCACTCCGCCGGCCGATAGGGATGTATCCTCGCAGTGATCTAGCACCGGCAGGTCGAACATGTGCGCGTACTCCAGAGCCCGGCGCATCAACTCCGCGTTCTGTACACAGTGCCCATCATCGGTAATCGCCACCACCCCCGCCTGCCGGAGGGATCCGATCGGCGCCAACTGCTCACCCTTCTGTCCCACCGAGATTGTTCCCGTAGGAAAAACATTCGCCACGCCAGTCTCTTTCGCCCTCTGCCGCATCCAAGCGATCGTGTTCGGCCCATCCGCCACCGGCGACGTGTTGGGCATCGCGATCACCGAGGTAAACCCGCCCGCCACCGCGGCCGCCGTGCCGCTGGCGATCGTTTCCTTGGCCGATTGACCCGGCTCGCGGAGATGCACATGCGGATCAATCAGCCCGGGAGTCACCACCAAACCATCGACCCTGAGAACCAACGCATCCTTCGCGGGCTTCCCCTCAGCGACCTTGCCATCCCGCAGGAGCAGATCCCCTTTCGCTTCCCGCTTCGTTGCGGGATCCACCACGAGTCCACCTTGTAGAAAAATATCCCTCATGAATCCCCTCCGATTCCCCGACCTCCGGACACCAAGTAGAGGACCGCCATCCGCACCGCCAAACCATTCGTCACCTGATCGAGAATCAACGACTGAGGTCCATCCGCCAGTTCACTCGCAATCTCCACCCCGCGATTAATCGGCCCCGGATGCATCAACAAGACTCCCGGCTTGCATCGGCGGAATCTTTCCAAGTTCAACCCAAACAAAGCCGCATACTCCCCGATCGACGGCACGCGCGAATGCACCTGCCTCTCATGCTGGATCCGCAGGAGATTGATCACATCCGCCTCCTCCAACGCCCCATCCAGATCATAGCTCACCTCGACGCCCAGCTCGGCAAACTCTTTCGGCAGGAGGGTGGAGGGTCCGACCATTTTTACCTTCGCACCCAGCTTGGTCAGGGCCCACAGGTTGGAACGCGCCACTCGGCTGTGAATAATGTCCCCCACAATCAGCACCCGTACGCCTTCGATTTTTCCCAGCCGCTCCTGAATCGTAAAAACGTCCAGCAATCCCTGAGTCGGATGTTCGTGGGCCCCATCCCCCGCGTTAATCACCGAGGCCTTCAGTCGCTGAGCGAGAAAGTGAGCCGCCCCCGCGGAACGGTGTCGGATGACGATCGTACCCGCCTGCAACGCCTCCAGGTTTTTCGCCGTATCCTGGAGCGACTCCCCCTTCCGGATACTGCTCGATTCCTTGTCCAGCGAGACCACATCCGCACTCAATCGCACCGCAGCCAACTCAAAGGAGATCCGGGTGCGGGTACTGGGCTCGATGAAAAGATTCACCACCGTCCGCCCCTGCAATGAGGGCACCTTTTTAATGGGTCGGCCGAGGATCGCCTTGAAAACTTTCGCGGTGGAAAGAACTTTCCGGATCTCGTCAACGCTCAACTCCCGCAGGGAGAGTAGATCCTTCCGTTGCCAACCCGGACTCATGTCTTCTCGATCTCCAGCACCACCGCATCCTCGCCATCCTGCTCCATCAATCGCACCCGAACTTTTTCTTGGAGCGAGGTGGGTAAATTCTTGCCGACATAATCAGGACGGATGGGAAGTTCCCTGTGACCGCGATCCACCAGCACGGCCAGTTGGATGATCTTGGGACGGCCCAGATCGCAGAGCGCATCGAGCGCCGCCCGGATGGTGCGGCCGGTGTAGAGGACATCGTCCACCAGGATGACCGTCCGGTCCTGCAGATCGAAAAGAACCTCGCTCCCTTTGGGCATGGGGACATTTTGCGCGAGGTCATCGCGGTGAAAACTAATGTCGAGCGAGCCGACCGGGAGTGGAGCGCCTCCTTCGATCAACTGAAATTCCTTGGCGATCCGGTGTGCTAGGGGCACTCCCCGTGTTTGAATTCCGACAAGGGCAATTTTTCCTTGCGGTTGCCGTTCGGCAATTTCATGGGCGATACGGCGTACGGTTCGCCGTACGGCTTCCCCATCCATCAATTGTCTTTCTGCCATCTTCGCCTCCTTGAGGAACTCTCCGGTTCCAGTTAAAGGACGCGTCTTGCGTCACAAATGATCCTACAAACTGGGTCGATCTATACCGATTTCTTTCTCTCGGGTAATCCGCCACTCGCTCCGGTGTTTTACAATCCAATCCAAAAGACCTTTTTCAAAGCCGACATCATGCCCCGCCTGTTCGCTGAGATACCATTTATGACGCAGGATTTCTTCCCGCTCTAAAAGAAATTCGCGGTACAGCGCCGAATTACGAAAAACCGCATTCGGATCCGTGGCAAGGTTAAGTGCAACCACCCCAATCATTAATTCAACTTGGCTCTCTTTAGATTATTATGCAAGGAAAATATAACATCCATAGTGCTTAAGTTGTTCGTGTGGAGTTGTTTGAGAAAAGAATTTTTGCCACAGAATTGCCTAAATTCAAAAAGCTAATAGCTGAGGGGGAGGTTGGATGTGCCAAAACCACCGGTCGTCCCTCATCGCCACATTTTCTGGCTTCCGCATCGAGTGGAATCTCCCCCAGCAGTGGAACTTTTTGTCTCTCAGACTCGCGTTTCCCACCGCCCGAACCAAAGATGTTGTGCTTCTGGTCTGTCCCAGGCACAACGAAATAACTCATATTTTCCACCAACCCCAGAATCTCCACGTTGACCTTGCGAAACATCGCGATCGCCTTGCGGGCATCCACCAACGCCACTTCTTGGGGGGTCGTCACGATGAGTGCGCCATCCAGACTCACGGTTTGCACGATGGTCAGTTGAATGTCTCCGGTTCCCGGAGGCAAATCCAATACCAGAACATCCAACTCACCCCACGCCACCTGTCGGAGAAATTGCTGGGTGAACCGTGTGACCATCGGTCCTCGTAAAGCAGCGGGACTATCCTCTCCCAACAACATCCCCATGCTCATCAACTTCACCCCGTGACACTCCGCTGGGATAATCCGCTCCGTCCCCTCCTCCACTCGAACCCCTTCCCGGCATCCCAGCATCAGAGCCTGACTCGGGCCGTAGAGATCGCAGTCGCATAATCCCACTTTCCATCCAGTCCGGGCCAAGCTGACCGCCACATTGGAGGCCACCGTGGATTTACCCACCCCACCTTTGCCACTGGCCACCGCGATAATCTTCTTCACCCCCTCAATTCCTTGCGTCCCCGTCGAAGCCGCGGCCGCCGTAGGCGTCACCTCGGTCCGGATAGTCACACTCTGCACCGCATCGAGCCCCTTCAACCCCGCGCGAATCTCCTGGCCCAACTTTTCCGGCAGAGCCGGATCGGGTGTGGAAAGCTTAAGCGTGAGTTTGAGTTCGGCTCCCTCCAGTGCGAGGTCGTGCACGAGTCCGAACGAAACGATGTCTCGGCTGAATCCGGGATACTTCACCAACCGAAGTCGCTTCATCACTTCCTCCATCCAAGATGACTGGTTCGTATCGCTCATCGCTCCACCATGGCTTAAAAATTCCCAAAACAAAACCCTCCGTTTTAGCTGGGGATCTCACACCAACTCCAAAACCATATTTGGGGTCAGTCCTCAAGACTCAAATCAGGCTTATATTAAGCAGTTATAATATGTATTAAGGCAAAAAGAATTGAATCTTGAGGACTGACCCCTACTCGTATGAGCAACTTATGACGAAAATCAGCCTTGCGTATTAATCTTAATTTAACTCGGCAAAGACGCCTGCCACCGCTTCACCCCTTCGGCCACCCGATTGGCTGCCTCTTCCATGTGTTCCGTTTTCGTCCCGATCCCCAGCGTGAAGAGAATCAGCGCCCTCGCCTCAGCTTCACTCGCCCCAATCGCTTTCATAGCCGGGGGAATCTTCATCTCCCGCGTCACGCAACCACTGCCTCCCCTCACCGCCAACCCCACACGATCCAGCACAAGCGCCAAACTTTCCGCCTCCAACCCGGCAAAACTAAACCCGAGATGCGATGGATTTCTCTCCGACCCCACTTTCGGCCCGTGCAATTTCGCCGTCGTCACCCGCTGCCGAATCCCCTCCGCTAGAATGCACTGGGCCTCCTGAGTCTGCTTGCGAAAACCATTCCCCTTCTCCATCCACTCCTCCGCCGCCACCCCAAGCCCCACGATCGCCGGAAGATTTTCCGTGCCCGCCCGCC
>CAIVGD010000158.1 GCA_903905395.1 uncultured Verrucomicrobiota bacterium | reverse complement strand
TCCACCAGTTGCACCGCCAGATCAGCCGTCAAGTAGGAGGCGCTTCCGGTGGGGCTGCAGGGAACGAGCGCCAAGATGTAGGGGGCAGGATGCATTTCGGTAATTTTAAGAAGGGAATTGAACAGGAAGATTTCCGAGTAGGAATAAGGGGGGTGTTGATAAATAAAATCCCCGATTTTTTCTATTTTCTGGGAAAGTTCCGGCCCCATATAGCCAAGAAAATTCTGCCCCAGGATGGTGCGGATCTGGCGCCCCCTCTTCAAATAAACCGCCGAAGACCGCATCAAAACGGGGAGCAACAGCCCCAGCGCAAGTCCAAAAAGAGAACCCGCGAGCAAATTCAACGCCAGAATGGGGCGGATGGGCAGAGGAGGCTCCAAGGCGTAGTCGAGCACCACCAACACACTGCTCGCCTTCGCCTGTTTGCCGTCTTGTGAAATCAGCCGTTTGCCATTTTCTGTGTTGGCGAAACCTTCCAATGTTTCAGCGACATCTGTCGCATTCTGTTCAATGAGGCGCCGCACCACGTCGGATTTCTCCCCTAAAATATTAAACTGAAGGAGCTGACTTTCCGCAAGGGTCCGCAGAGAGGTCTCTAGCTTGTGGGCGTGAACCGTAATCTGCCCCTTGAGTCCCTCCACTTCGGCGGCTTTGCCCTGAAGTCGCGTGCCCCGGGTGCTCTGCGAGGCAATCCGGTCATATTCCGATTCCACAAGCATGAGCTGGGTTTTGAGATTGTTCAGGGTCGAATCGGTTTCGAAGGCAGGAAAATACTCCAGGGGATTGCCTTCCGACTGGTACTGTTTGAGGAGTTCAATCTGCTGTTGCGTTTTGACCAGCGCAAGTTGCAGATCGACCGTGTCACGACTAATAATCTTGAGCTCATCCTGATGGAGCAATAGCTGGCTACGGTGGCCTTGGAGGTGACCCCCGATGCGATTGAGAATTTGGACTTCCGCCAGAACTTCATTCGCCGTGCGGGCGGCAAACTCCGGATCCTGGGACTGGACCTGAATCACCCCAATCCGGGTATTGCGGACCGGGCTAATCCGGACATTGGCGCGCACCGTGGAAGACTGAAGGGAGAGAGTGCGTTCTATGTCGCGGAAGGCGATCACGCCCGGCCCCACCCCCATGCGTTCGACCACCCCGGCTCGTATGGAGGTGCCATCAAGGCCGATGATCAGGGTCTGCACCAGTTGGCGTTGGGTTTCCGCATCCGTCGATTGGTCTATCCCCATAAAAGGAAGCTGATCGATCGTGAACTTGGCCTCCGCCTGATACACCGGCCGCACACTTACATGCACCAACAGTCCGACTAGCAGTCCGAAGACGAGCCCCCCAAAGATGATCCAATGAAACTGCCGTAAAAAAGAAAACAGCTCGAAAAGCCCCGGTTCCGCGGGGGCTGATCGGGTCGGGGGCGTTGAGCTGGGAGAGTCGGGCATTATTTTTTTCTCAAAGGAAGTTTCTCGGGACAGTGATGACATCCCCGGGGCGGAGGAGGAGATTTTGTTTCATCCCCTCGCCTTTCATCATCTGTCGGAGATCCAGCTCGTACACCTCCACCCGCCCTGCGTTTTGTCGGACAAGTTTGACCCGTCGTTGGTTTGCGAGAGGGGTGAAACCGTTGGCAGCGGCAATGGCATCCATCACCCGCATTGGGCCATCTGCCAGTTCGGAGTTCAACTGGTGAAAAACCTCCCCGAGGACGGATATGCGATTGGGTCGGAACTCCTCCACCGTGATCTTGGTGGCCTCTGGCATCTTCTTTTTTACGAGGGCCAACAGATCCTCCCGGCTCAGGCCAGCGACCAGAATTTTCTCACCCCCCAGATCCAGGGTTCCATCCTGTGCGACTTTGCGATCGCAGGTCTCATTTCCGGGCATGATCCAATACACCCGATCCAAGAGCGCCACCTGATAGGGTAGTAAAGATCGTTCACAAGGAAGTCCCACATCCTCCGGTTCCGGTTGGCTCCAAGACTGGGTGGATTGGGTTTCCGTCAAGTGGGGCCGTGGCTTGGGGGCGCGAGTCTCCTGGGCCTGACTGGCTACCGTGAGAGACAAAAAAAGGCAGATTGGAAGGCAGGGCCACCCTAGGATGAGATGAATGGGTATCATGGGATGGGGGATTAGTTGGTTCATGTTGTTATCTCCTATTTTTAGAATTTCCACTCAAAACCAGCCGCCACGCGGATCCCACTTATGGAGGGGCCTGCGCCTTCGGTGATGTCGTATCCTTGGTAGCCGAACTTCAGGAAGGCGCGGGGTTGGCTGGTCTTACGCGTGCTGGGCAAGGCGTAGGCCAATTCGATCTCCGGTCGGATTTGAAAGGCGTACTGACTGCCGATTTCGTATTCAAAAAACCCAAAGGCGCAGTATGGGGTCAGATACCAGTTTTGACCCATGAAAGTCTCCAATCGTAACTGCAGCAGGGTGGCCGTGTAGTTGTCGTTGACTCCGAATTCGGTGAAGACGTAGTCCCGGTCGTACTTCAGGGTGGGGCGAAAACGCGGGCTCCATTCAAAAGTGGTGTAGCCGTTGAAGCGAAAGCCGGAGAGATCCTTCCTGCCATTGAACGAGCTGTTGGGCATGAGGAAGTCGTACCCGAACCGCATTTCGCTGTAGATGCGGGGATCCGGCCGGCCTCTCCATCCTGTGCCGAAAAAGATTTCGGAGGCTCCGACGCCCTGGGAGGGGGCGGAATACCGGTACTCCCCCCACGCGAGGATTTTCAGATCGTGAAAGAGGAGATAATTCAGCTCTTGGCGGGTGTCGTAGGACTGGAGGTTGATGAAGCCGTTGCCGTTGGGGTGTTGGTAGGAGAAGAAGCTGAAGCTCTGATTCATCCCCGTGCATTTTGTGAATTGGTAGTCCCCGTTAATGCCCGGGAGGATGCGCACGCGGCGGGTACGATTAGTCTGCTCATCCAACAAGAGATTACTGCCGGTGAGGTCGGAAGCGGCGAGATAAGGACGCCAGACAAAGTCATCCCGGCCAATCCGCGTGGCCAAATCAAGTTTTTGATTGAAGGCGTTGAGGTTGGGATTTTCATAAAAGAAATCTTCATAAGCCTCGTAGGCAAATTGCAGGCCGAGGATGGTTTCGGGTGTTCCCACGGAAACCTCAATCCCAGCTCGCGGGGTGAAAAAATAATCGGCGATCGGATTGGTGGCGGTCATTTTGACGTTGGAGTCGTAGGACTGGGCTACGCCCGCCCAGAGGTAGACCTCGACCAAGCCGGGTCGGCCCCTCTTGGGGAAAAGCCCAAGAGGCGGGTCGGAGATACGGACAGGACGAAAAGTGGAGGGATCGGGGGTCGGAGCGTACAAC
>CAIVGD010000157.1 GCA_903905395.1 uncultured Verrucomicrobiota bacterium | reverse complement strand
GCGGATGGCTGAACCGCGACAGCGCCGATTGGTTCGGTGATTACGCGGATTTCATGGCGCGGGAGTTCGGCGACAAGATCCGGCACTGGATTACGCTAAACGAGCCGCAGTGCTTCGTCGGGCTCGGGCACGGAGAAGGATGCCTCGCGCCCGGGTTGGTGCTGCCCCGGGAGGATGTGTTGCGCGTGGCCCACCATGCGATGATGGCCCACGGCGCAGCCGTGCGGGCACTACGAAGCCGACTGGGACGGAAGGCGCAGATCGGCTATGCGCCGGTCGGGGTGGTGAAGGAACCCCTAAGCGAATCGCCTGCGGACATCGCCGCTGCGAGGAAACATATGTTCGCGGTCGGTGAGCATTTCAATTGGACGAACGCATGGTATGGCGACCCCGTGGTTTTGGGACGCTACCCCGAAGATGGGCTGAAGCATCACGAGGCCCTGTTGCCGAAGGGCTGGGAGAAGGACGTGAAGTCGATTTGCGAGCCTCTCGATTTCTACGGGGCAAACATCTACAACTCCGAGAAGATCCGGGCCGGAAAAAACGGCCGTCCGGAGATTATGGAGTATCACAGCGGTTCTCCGCTCACCGCATTCAAATGGGTGATCTCCCCAAGCTGTTTGCGGTGGGGGCCGCGGTTCCTCCACGAGCGATACAAACTGCCGATCGTGATCACCGAGAATGGCGTGTCCGGCGCGGATTGGCCGCAAGCCGACGGCTCTGTCCCGGATCCGATGCGCGTGGAGTTTCTGCGCCAATATATCCGCGAGCTCGCACGCGGCATGTCCGAGGGGGCCGATGTGCAGGGGTATTTTCACTGGTCGCTCCTCGACAACTTCGAGTGGGCACAGGGTTACAAGGAGCGCTTCGGGCTGGTCTATGTGGACTTCGCCACCGGGAAACGCACCCCGAAAGCCTCCGCCGCATTTTTCCGCGACCTCATACGCTCCAACCGGGAGCCGACACGGAAAAAGTCGTGAAGACGATTTCCATAAATGGTCCGCGCGTGCCTCCCTGCACAACCCAGAGATCGGCTCCGATCGTTCCAACAAGCAGCGTTGCTTCGCAAATCAGCCCGCGATAAATGCCCCCCATCATGCCCATGACAATCATGAGCAGAATGCCGATCCCGACAGTCGTCAGCGCGAAGCGCCCAAAATTGTGGCAGATGTCTTTGTCTGCAAGATTCATTCCGTGACTTCCATGGCGTCATGGCGCCGAAGACCGGGCCTCACATCGCGCCATGAGGCCCTGCATTGGTTCTCAACAAGCACGCGGGGCTTTTATAGGCGCAAAAGCCTAATCGTGAACTACTAAGAAAACGCGAACACCCCCTCAACTTAACGATTAAACAAAAAAACCTAATATTCCTCCTTGAATTTTCCTGCAAACGTGATCAGTTACTTACAGAAAGAAACCAAAAAAACAGAGGATACCAAACAACATGAAAAACTCCTTCTTCAATTTCATCAAAGTCACGCTGGGATTGGTTGCGGTTCTGACATTCTCGATCGCTCCTGCGCAGGCGGCGGGGGTGATGATCAATCAGCTCACTGACCAGGCTTCCGCAAGCGCAACCAACGCGCCTAACCCCGAGTACGCCTACGGAAGTTGGCAGGCGCACACATGGAACTCATGGGGACTCGGCGTTAATGAGGCCACGCCAGAGGGCGGCCTCACATTTCTTAAGGATGGGACCGGAGGACTGCTCAATCTGAATCTATCGAGCAGCACCGCCATTACGATTGATGTGAAAACGCTTGTGTGGGGTGCTCCGGAGGTAGCTAATACGGCAACTGGTTTTAATGTGAACTTCTTCTCCGGTACCGACACAACCCATGGAACCTCATTGGCCTACAACCTTGCGAGTGCGTCTGTCCCTGTGGCAACAACACTCTCGGTGGACATATCTGCTGGCACAATGGCCTACGGTTCCACGTCCTTGGTCGATTGGGCAAACATCACGCACTATGAGATTCAGGGCAACTATGCCAATACTTCGCCATTAGGGCTGCAGTTTACTAACCTGCAAGCCACCATTCCCGAGCCCAACACATGGGTGCTAGTGGGGGTTGCTGGAGTCGCGTTGCTGGGTGTGCGTCGTTGGCGCGCCCGCCGGGAATCCTGAATCCACGGCAGAAATTTTCGGTTCATGCGAGAGGCATCCGGGATACCGGATGCCTCTTTGCGTTTGTAGCCACGGCGCTCCGTTGCCGTGTTCGTTCCCTTCCGCATGGGAAGGGCCCAATGGAACGCGCTGGAGCTTGGCGAATGAGCCCCAGCGAGCGCTCTCATTGCGCGCGCGCAACAAGTGCCCGCAAGCGTGCGTTTAACGAAGTAGGCAACAACGCCTGCACACCCGTGCAGGTTGGCAGGATTTAACGATTAAGATGCACAGGCATTGCCGGGTAGCGTGAAGGAAGATAGAGAGGCTTGTGATGATTTCTTTTGATAAAAACATCGGTGTGCTGGCCTGCGGGTTGATCGTATTTTTGGGCGGCTGCGACAAGCCGAAAATTCTTTCGGCTGAGCCCGTGGCGACGCGGGCGGAAGAGCCAGCGAAAGAACCGGCAAAGGGTTCGTCGTATGTTCAGCTCGTGGAGAAGGACGGAACAAGTTTCTTTATCCAAGACGGCAAGCCATTTGTTTCTCTGGGGATCAGCGTGGTGGAGCCCAAAGAGCCTGCTCCGCGCGATCCGGCAAAGGGGTATAACGGCTTGGCGCAAAACGGGGGCGACATGCAGGCATGGGTTGCTGAGACGGCGGGGAGATTGAGGGAATGGGGGTTCAACACGGTAGGGGCGTGGAGCGCGGAAGGGATGAACCGTTCGGGGCTCCCCTACACACGGGTGGTGTGGCTCGGCGGGAATAACGGGCAACCGGACATGCGGCTGATAGACGTATTTGATCCCGCGTATGAGGCGCGGATCGAGCAGCAGGCAAAGGAGCAGATCACGCCTCACGTCGAGGACAAGAGCCTTGTCGGCTATTTCTTCAACAACGAACTTCCCTTCTACGGAGAGTGCGGGTGGCCGACCGACCCCGAAAAATCCCTTTGGGACCGGTATCTGGCGCTTCCCAAGGAGGCGCCTGGACGCCGTGCGGCAGTGGATTTCTTTAGGAAAAAATACCCGACACTCGAAGCCGCGCAGAAGGACTGGAAGATCTCCAGTTTCGACGAACTCGAGAACACCGCTCACTCTACCGCAAAATCACCGGCGGCGTTCCGCTTCAAATATGCCTGGGCGGGCGAGGTGGCGGAGCGCTACTTCGCGCTTTGCGAGAAGGCGATACGCCGCAACGATCCGAACCACCTTATCCTCGGCAGCCGCTTTGCGGGCAAGCCGCCGGCCGCGGTCGTCGCCGCGCTCGGCCACCACACCGATGTCGTGAGCGTCAACCATTACCAGGTGGACGGGAAACCCGATATCTCGATGCTCCGCAACCTGCACGCCCTCACGGGCAAGCCGATCCTGATCACCGAATTTTCCTGGCGGTCCAACGACAACCGCTCGGGCGACAGCAATCAGAAGGGGGCGGAGGTCACCGTCCCGACACAGGCCGACCGGGCGGCGCGATACCGGACCTACGTGACGGAAGCGATGGCCGAACCCTACCTGCTCGGAGCCCACTGGTTCCAGTATTTCGACGAGCCTGCCGACGGGCGCAGCTTCGACGGGGAAAACTCGAATTACGGCGTGGTGGATGTGCACAACCAGCCCTACGAGGAGCTTGTGGCGGCGATGAAGGAAACCAACACTGCCGTTTCGGAGGGAATCGCTTCGAGAACGGGCCCCGCCGAATATTTTTTTGATGAAAAAACCTGGGCCGAGCTCCAACCCGTGCAGCTCGATGGCAGAATCCTGTCGGCGGCCGTGCAGATCCCTCTCGCAGGCGCCCGCACAAGCGTGAAGACCGATGTCGGCAATTCCGGAAGATTCGATCCGAAGGAAGACGGGCTCGCCCTTTCCTACTCGAGCGGCAGGGGGTGGGGATTGCACGGCGATATCGCCCTCCCGCCGGGGTTGGGTGGCGCGAAGTCGCTCAAAATCCGTTTCTCCGCGCCGAAAGGCCAGCGGTTCCGTGTGTTTCTGACAGAAACCGGCGACGGGCCTCCGGGGCAGCAAACCTACAGCGGACGCGATGGTGCCGACGGGGAGTCTTTCGAGTATCCGGGTTTTGAAGCCACTGGGGACGCTCAGGAAATCACTCTCCCGCTCGAAGAGGGCTCGCTGCGGGCGTATTGGGGTAACCTCCGTGGCGACCGCACGCTCTCCACAGCCGGTTTGGGAACGCTCTCGCTCTTTGTTTTTCCCGGACAAAAAGAAGGCGAAATCTTAATCCGCGAAGTTACTTTCCAACCCTAGACCAACGACCTACAACCAGAAAACCAACCATGAGAATCCTCTGCTCGCTCCTCCTCGCCACCGCCGTCTCCGCCCACGCTAAAACTTGGAATTTTTCCGACTCAAAAGCCATCTCCGATTGGGTCGCCATGGGCAAAACCCATCAGGAAGCCGGTGGAATCAAGCTCGGTCCTTCCGATGGGGATTTTGCGATCAGCGGGTTCAGGCTCCTCGAACCCGTCAAACTTTCCAACAAGTCACTCTCGCTCAAATGCAAAATTTCCGACACCTCGGTGGAAAACGCGGCGGCGGAAGATCTCGAGAATGGGAACGACATCCGCATCAACATCGTTCTCAACTCCATCCCGGCGGCCAACTGGGACAGCGAGAAGGCGGTGATCAATGTTACCCTGTTTTACAATTCCGTGAACCATGCGTTCTGGGTGGGGCTGTTCGGAAAGGGCGACGGCTTCCCGGGGAAGGAGACCGCGCTCATCTCCAGCGGGACGTTTCTTGGCGACGATTCTGGAAACGGCGAGATCGAGGTGTCCGTAACCCTCGATGAGAACAAGATCCACGCCATATTTTCCAAGGGAGGCGTGCCCATCAAAGAGCTAGACGCCGAAGTGCCGGCGCATATCAAGAGCCTCCTCGCCAACAATATTTACCTTCTCATCATCCAGCAGAACATCGGCAAAGGCACTGGGTCGATCGTGTTGAATTCCGCCGAGCTGAACTGAACCTGCGGATCAGGCGCGATAGCGCTGGACCAGGCGAGGGCCGAGTGATTTTTTACGCGGAGGCTTGTCGTCAAGGGGAGTTGAACTGGGTCGTCGCCCCGTCCACCCATTGTCCTTCTAGATAGATCAGCTGGTTTTTCTGCTCGTTGTGGGTTTCCCCAAACGCAATCTGGGAGGCGACCATATTCATCGCCGCTGCACCCACGGCGTGGGAGAGCTGGTCAATTCCTGAGCAGGCCAGCCCGTCATCCCTTTTAAAAAGATCCAACGAGGCGAAAGCGATATCTCCGGGGATCTTCACCCCGAGCCCGAGCAGGATGTCTAGGAGCGGATTAGTCTGGCCCACGATGGCGTCGGGCTTCTGCCCGGCCAGCCACTCCTCGAGTTCCTTTTTGCGGAAAATTTTCTCGGCCGGGCCGAGTAGGGGACGCGTTCTTCGGCTGGCAGGCAGGTCGTGCTGGTGCGCAAGGTATGACGAAAGCCAGTTGTGCTCGGCATTGATATCGTCCTGATCGCTAAACACGAACCCGATCCGCTGTGCCCCGCGCCGCTCCAATTTCTGCAGGCAGAGATACATGGCGTGGGACTGGTTGTCGCATGCCCGAGGGTAAAGAGGAGTCCACGAGGAGTAGCCGATCACCGCAACCGCGAAGTCAGACAAATCCGGCTGGATCGGCCAGGAACTCGCGACGGGGCTCGTGATCAAAACTCCGGGGATGCCCCGCGTCTTGAGAAGACGCACAAGACGCTCCGCGCTTAATCCTGGCTCCCTCGCCCAGAACGGCTCGATTTTGAACCCGAGCTTTTCCGCCCGCTCAGAGGCCCCGCGGAAAAACTCCGAGTGGGTATGGAGTTTGCGGAACCCTTCTCTCTCCGGAAAGTCGGTCAAATAGGCGATCGTGGCCTGAAAGGGGGCCTCCTTGCGCGAACGCAGATACGTCATCATTGCGGAAAATCTCGGGTCCGGCTGGTAGCCCAACTGGTCGGCCATAGCACGAACCTTCTTGCGCGTCTTCAAGGAGATCGTGTGGTGGTCGCGCAAGGACATGGAAACCGTGGCAATGCTCGTCCCTACAGCCCGTGCAATCTGACCGAGGGTGACTGGGTTGGACGAGGGCATTTAACGATTAAATAATTTTTCCCCGGCGTTGGCAAGCCTGCGAGTAAGTAATAGGGGCCCCCAGATTGATCAACGGTTAAGTGATTTTCAGTTATTCCCCACCCACACTCCATGGCAAAGTGACATTGTTCTCCAAGGATGATCAAGCAATGAAGACAATAGGAGTTTCCGGCAGATCGGGCGAAAAAGCATTCACCTTGATCGAGCTTCTTGTCGTCGTGTCCATCATCGGCATTCTGGCATCGCTGGCGGTTCCAGCATTGTCCTCGGCGAATGTCCGGGCGGAAGCGATAGGGTGCGTGTCGAATCTGCGGGAGATCGGAATGGCGGTTGAGATCTATGCCGCAGATCATTGCGGGGTGCTTCCGGTGGCTTGGGATGGTAGCACGACATACGCCACGGTGCTCGAGCCGTATATTTCGCAGAAAGTTACGACGGACAAAAAGAATGTGTTTGTCTGTCCTGGTAATATACTGCCGGTCGCCCAAGGCTCGGCGGGCATCATCACTTATTCGATGCATGACAAGCTGGGGAGCGGGGTGCGCCTGATTCAAATCAAATCCCCGGCCACGACATTCCTTTTCACCGATGGGACGCAGGTCAGAGACAATGGGAGTCTTTCCTCCGCCACGGTTTGGCTTCCGAACGAGTTGATCTATCCTACTTCGGCGACAAACCCTGAGGGAATTGTGCCCGCCACCGGAGACTCCGATGGGGGCTGGGATGTTCAGGGGAACATCCGCTACCGGCACGGTCATGCCGCCAATTTTCTGATGGCTGACGGCCATGTGGAGGCGATCAAAGCAGGGGCGTTGCGCTACAAAAACGGCGGAACGTGCGAATGACATGAGTTCGCCTGATTTTGGATCCGACTTTGCGTGGGGTGCGGCCTCCTCACCCTATCAGATCGAGGGGGGAGGGACCGGGGGGCGTGGGGAAAGCGTTTGGGACGAGTTCTGCCGCCAGCCCGGACGGGTTTTCGGCGGTCACAACGCCGCGACAACCTGCGAACACCTGTCGCGCTACAAAGAGGACGTGGCGATTTATCGCGAGGCGGGTTGGAACGCCTACCGGCTCGGGATTTCATGGCCGCGGGTGATGCCAGGCGGAACCGGGGCGGTCAACGCGGAGGGGCTGGATTTTTACGACCGGCTTGTGGACGAGTTGCTGGCAGCCGGGATCCGGCCATGGGTCACACTTTTCCACTGGGACTATCCGCTGGCGCTCTACCAACGCGGTGGCTGGCTGAATCGGGACAGCGCTTCCTGGATGGCCGATTATGCGGCGGTCGTCGTCAGTCGGCTTTCCGACCGCGTGCGCCATTGGTTCACGATGAACGAGCCGCAGTGCTTCATCGGGCTCGGCCATTTCCGTGGCGTGCATGCGCCTGGGGACAAACTCGGGCTCAGGCAGGTGCTCCGCGCCGCCCATAACACGCTACGGGCGCACGGAGAGACCGTCCGCGCGATACGCGCGAATTCCGATGGCCCCGGCATCGTAGGCTGGGCGCCGAGCGGGGTGGTCGCCATGCCGGCGAGCGATTCCGCCGAAGACATCGCGGCGGCCGAGACCGCCTGCTTCGACATGTCCGCGGGGAATCCACTCGGACGCAATGAGCCGAACCCGCTATGGGTCAACTCCTGGTGGTCGGATCCGGTGTACCTTGGCAGGTATCCGGAAGACGGATGGCTGAGGTTCGGCGATGCGGTGCCGGAAATTGAGCAGGGCGACATGGAAACGATCAGCCAGCCTGTGGATTTTTACGGGGCGATCATTTACACCGGGTCGATCGTCCGCGCCGGTGCGGACGGCGCGCCCGAGGTCGTGCCGCTGACCCCCGGCTTTCCGGCTTCCAGCTTGGGGTGGCCGATCCTGCCGGAGTCGCTTTACTGGGGCCCGGAGTTTCTTTTCCGCCGCTACAAATCGCCCATCGTGATCGGAGAGAACGGTCTTGCCTGGAACGATTGGGTGGCGCTGGACGGGTCGATTCCCGACGCGATGCGTAGCGATTTTCTGCGCCGATATCTTAGCGCTTTGGCCCGCTGGAAGTCCGGCGGCGGGGATGTTCGCGGGTATTTCCATTGGGCCGCGATGGACAACTTCGAATGGCACGAGGGCTACAAAGACCGCTTCGGCCTCGTCCATGTGGATTTCGTAACCGGTCAGCGCACGCTCAAGTCCTCCGCCCTCGTTTTCCGCGATATCATTCGCGAGGGCGGACGATCTCTCTTTCCAGCGCCCCCCCGATGAACAGCTCCGCCCCAGCCACCATCGCGTCCGTGCCGGGTCCTGCGGAATCCCGCGGCAAAGTCACGCAGCTTGATGGTGAGCCGTTCGTGACGATC